>CAZPTV010000544.1:0-1514 GCA_964589335.1 uncultured Bacteriovoracaceae bacterium | reverse complement strand
TAAATATGATATCGCCTCGACAACTGTGAAAATTGTTTTCCCTTTTCTATGACTGAAGTTATGGTTCGCGATCAAAACAATCGAGGTTCTTGTTTTGCTGAAACTGCATCACAGATGATTCAAGCAGAACTTGCTTATAAAAAATTAAGATCAAGCGGTGGATTCATACCCGAACCCAGTTCGGTCTGGTTATCTTACATGACAGGTCGAAGTGTTTATCAAAATCAAGATGGAACATACTCAGGCGGAATTTCCTGTGACGTCATCAATTCATTAAAATATTCAAAAAGCTTCTGTACAGCATCATGCTTTAATAAATCACTTTTCAGCAAAAACGAAAGTATAATTGATACTTATTATTATACGATTGGCCAAGGATTATTTCGAAATGCGCCCGAATATGCCGATCCAAAAACATTACTTCCAGAAATTCCAGCAGCTACGCTTGCTCAAGTTGACCAAATGATTGAAGAAAATATAAAAGAAGAAGTAAAAATAATCGAAAAATTAAATGTATTAGAAGGTAGATCGAACATTTATCAAAATCTCGTTTCAAACAACAGCATGGAAGGCGTTCTTGAAATGTTTTCGTTTGGACTTTATGTTGACGATGAAAGAGTTGCAAATCTAGTAAAGGGAAAAGCGGGTCTCAAAGTAACCCAAAAAGAAATAGATGATCTTTTAAAGAAAAAATCATCCCTAGGACTTGAGATACCTAAAAAAATAGATGCCCTACTCGATGCAAATCGGGCAAAAATCGTTAAACTTATTTACGAAGACCACAAAAAATTTAAAAAATCTCTTGAAACTTGTATCGAATGTAAAGGAAAAATGGGTCCAATGACTTATCATGGACCTAGCATTCAAGAATTATATAATACATTCAATCAGGCAAAAATCGAAGGTGACTATGATTGGACTGGTTACATGAGAAGTAAAACTGTTTTTGGTTTACTCAAATACCTTTGTCAAAAAGATGCATCTTCCTGCTTGTTTCCTGGCGAAGGACAGACCTTACCTGCGATGAATTGCGAGAACTTACCTTCAAAAGACTCTGCATCATTAAATAAATTAATTCTAGATCACTTTAATTCAAAATCTTATAAGCCATTAGGAATCACATACTGTGTAAATTACTTGATTAAAGGTTCAAGTGCAGGTTTCAGTACAAGCAATCACGACGATGGCACCAATAGTTGTATGGATCATGCTTCTGTTTTAATCGGTTGTAGAAAAATAAATGGAAAAACCCAAGTTTTATTACAAAACTCTTGGGGAACAGATTGTATGGAGTATGCGCCAAACATCAAAGCAAACTGTAACGGCGGAAAAATTTGGCTCGATTATGATTCATTCAAATATATGATCTCAGGTGCGTACTCAATTCAAAATTGAGATTTCCTATCTTGTAACCCTAACATCCAACCCAGGTACCATTCATACAGTGGTTTGCAATGAAGAAATTCTTTTTTTAAGAATTGCTTAAATCTAGAAATATAAAAAACAGGTAAAAG
>CAZPTV010000543.1:0-1528 GCA_964589335.1 uncultured Bacteriovoracaceae bacterium | reverse complement strand
ACCTCTAAATAAATTATTATTCCATTTTTGATTTTCAGTGCGCAATTGAAATGCCCATTTTTTTTCTGGCATACAAAGATCAATCGCTAGATTTTTTGCATAAGGGGTACTTCCCATTCCATGTTTCATACGTACAGTAGGTTTTTTTCCGCCAACCGGGTGCAAATCGCCAATTGCACGAAAAATATTTTTATAGTGATCAAGATTTGGGTGATTATTTTTTTCTACTAAAAGATAAGAGTATTTTAACCAATTACGTGGACTTTTGAAAACAAAACGATTGAATTGATTCCATCGAGGATCAACGATGGGATAAGAGAAGTGACACCAATTATCTGTTTTAATTAACGGACATTTTTCTAAATGCATACAGGGGCCAATGATTCTAGCATTTCCGATTTCTAAAAGTCTTCCACGATGACGAATTAATTTTTGACTTGATACTCTATGACTTGGTTCAAGAAAAAGACCAATTGAGATGATTTTGTTCCATGATTGAACGATTTCACGACCATCGATGAGTTCGTTAATTGTGTTACCAAATAATCCAAAAGTGATTTCAGGAATATCAGAAAACTTATCGATACAATTAATTTTAACTTTTACCCCAATCATCTTGGCAAAAAGTTCGATACGCACTTTAGTTTCAGAGAGAACTTCTTTTTGTATGTCGTGTAGAATAATTTTTAATGGTACTTGTGGAAATAATTTTTTTTCTCTTAAAAACCAGAGAAAGGCAACTGTCGCTGTACCGGGTCCGCATCCGTAATCAAGTAAAGATATTTCAGGATTTGCTTTTAATTGTTGAATGATCCATTTTTGAAAGTGGTGTTTTTTAAAAATCTGCAAAAATTTTAAAATATTAAGAGGAAAATAATATGCAAGGTAAGCAAGTGCTTCTTCTTTTTTTTCAAGATAGTTTGATTTTAAGTTCGATCGATTCGTTGTAAATCGATGGTGCATGGCCAAAATTTGTCCGGCTAAAGGTCTACTTTTTTCAAAGTTAGCCCCTAGTTCTGACTGCAGTAACTTCCATATTTCGCTAGGCAATTTCAATTCAGTTTTCATAATTATATTTTAGGTTATATTTGAATTATGGATAGCTTGCCCTTCGAGTACCAGAAAAAAAAGTATTGGGAGTTTTATTGTCCTGTATGCAAGTCACAAAGAAGGACATTCTATTGGCCCTCACCACGCCCAAAGCATTACGTCGCGCTCAGTGTCTTTGGTGGAATACTCACACTGGGTCTCTGGAATTGGTTTGAGTTTAAATCAATTTTTTTAATATTTCCTATATGGGGTGTATTTGAATTTATTTATAGGGCTAGAGCTCGTCAGAGTTTGATTTGCCCGAATTGCGGGTTTGATCCCTATCTTTATAAACATGATGTAAAGCTTGCTAGACAGAAAATAGAAGAGTTTTTCAGAGACAAAAACAGATCAAAAGCAGAAAAAATTATTTCGGAACAAACGAATGTAGAAGGCATTGAGAAAACCACTAACCCTGATGACAAGGAAAAATAACGCC
>CAZPTV010000542.1:0-1536 GCA_964589335.1 uncultured Bacteriovoracaceae bacterium | reverse complement strand
TATTGCATCCCATAACAAATTCCCAAAACAGGAACATTTAACGAAAAAATATCATCTTTACCCTTTGCTAATTTAGGTGCTTTTTTATCATAAACTGAAAATGGACCTCCAGATAGTATGATACCCCCTGGATTAAATTTTTGGATTGAAGCAAACGAAGCATCACATGGATATATTTCACAATATACTTTTAACTCACGAAGACGACGAGCGATGAGCTGGGTAAATTGAGATCCAAAATCGAGGATGAGAATTCTTGAAGTTGCAAATGACATTTAGATTTTTTAATCAAAATAACTCGATTTTGGCAATCAAGAAGCGGGGCGCAGTTATCAATAACTGCGTTAATATGAACAATTTTTATTTATAAACGCCTTAACCAATTGCCAATATAGCTCTTGATTATTTGTAAAGGTTTTTAGCTGATACTGATCAATCTTTGGACACTCTGAAAATGGCGGCAGAATATACTCAAACGGTGAAGTCAAAATATTTTGTGCAATATCAGTTATCTCTTCATCATTTACAAGACCAATCTCAAACATTTTCACAGCTAAATCAAAGTAAGTGACATATTCTAATATACCTTCAGGTAGTTTATTATTTGTCAGCTTGTGGATAAAAATAGATTTAATTAAATGAGGATATTCGAGTTTAATTTCATGATAAATTTCTGGGTCTTTTTCTAGATCATCACCTAATAAAATAAACTCGGCATCAAGATTGTTTTTGATGATTTCAACGATTTTATCTTTTTTAAAGTTTAAAGAATGTTTTAAATAATTTTTGTTATGAAACTCAAAGCGAGGAATATTATTTTTAAGTAAAAATGAGACATATTTTTCTCTCAGTATTAACGGAGAATTTGATACAAAATATACCTTTTCATAGCTAGATGATAATGTTTGATAAAATTCAGGTGCACCTGCATAGGCATTATCTTTAAAAATATATTTTAATCCTGTTGTTAGTTTCTTACTTCCAGATATTTTTATCGTATCATCAAAATCACTGATTAATATTAATCTTGCTGAAACAGAAGAAAGCGTAAGACAAAATAAAATAAACGAGTGGAATAGAAATTTTTTCACAACACGCTTATAGCATGATGCGTTAATATTTTGTACTTTTATCTATTTAGCCTATTTAAACTATTAATATTACTTAAGATTATAACCTAACTCACTTGTAGGTTTTGATTGAAGTTCTGATTTTCTGAGTTCGGTGATTTCACAAGTATTAATAGCCAAAAAAAGGAAGCCAAAGAACTAATATTAAAAAGAAGTAACCCTTTTATATTGAGCGAATATTTTGAAAATACATAATTCACTAAAATTGTTAATGATATTATTCGAAGGTATTCTAATATTTTGGAATATGATTTAGATTCCAAAATATTTGCCCAAGTCGTTACTGCAAACCAAATAAACAGTGAACATATGAATTTTTCAAAATTCGTTAATGGCGATTGATTTGAGATAATTAGAAAAAGAAAAGACATATTAATTAATAATTGAAACAATAAGTAATACGTTG
>CAZPTV010000541.1:0-1541 GCA_964589335.1 uncultured Bacteriovoracaceae bacterium | reverse complement strand
TTGATTATTAACTTCTAAATTTATTTTTACACTTTGATCCGGATTAACTGCAAACGCCCTTGTCACTTCTATTCTTCCTTTGCTACCGAGTATAGAATATCGCGATCTATAATTTAATCCCATCCCCACATAAATCTGCGCGCTTTCAGAGTTTTTAAATTTCATTTGCATTGAAGCAGAAACGTCTACTTTCAATTGTTCATTAAAATGAATTGATTTTTGTATTTCTGTTGGCTCGTTTTCAAATATATTCATTGCAGCTAAAAGCGGATAACCCAAAGAATCGTACTCAACGCCACCACATAATTCTGTTTTATATCTAATATCTCCTTCTGGTGGAAAGGGGTATGTAAATATTCCTTCAAAATACCTAGGTTCTCCGATGATGTCTTCTTTTATTAATTTTTTAACTTCGTCGTGTTGGGTATGAAATCGAAACATATACGCCTCTAGTAGGGCAACTTTATTTTCTCTACATGCCACAATTGCTTTTTCAGCATCTGCTACACTTATAAACGCCTGTTTTTCGCATATTATATGTTTTCCATATTTTGCTGCTGCTAAAACATTGCTTAAGTGTTCAGTAATTGGCGTTGAAACATAAACGGCATCTACCTCTTTAGACTTTAAAACGTCTTCGTACGTTCCAAAGTTATTACATTTAAATTTATTTGAAAATTCTTTAGCTTTTTGAATGTTTCTCGATCCAATACAAATTAATTCAGCATTTTCAGACTTTAAAAGCGCAGGTATAAATCTACGATTTGCAATACTCGAGCATGCAATTATACCAAAACGAAGTTTAGACATTTATTTATTATGCTCTGTATTCTGACTTTGTTTTTTATAAAACTTGCTAGATGGGTCGCCGTGATCGCCGTCTCCCATACCCAGATTTTCATGAATGATTGGATTTTTACAGTCATCCCATCGCTTGGTTAAAAATGAAACCGACTGACAATCAGTAATAGCCAAAAACACATGTGACGTACCTTTGGGGATAAAAATACAATCACCTTTAGACATCGAAATGAAACTTTCCTTACCTGTATCTGGATCTTTTTCGACCTCAACTCCCATTCCATCTACAAGCATGATGTACTCGTCAAACTCGGGATGATTATGATTGCCTCTAATCTTACCAGCTTTTATAACCTGATGAGTCCACTCTAAAATAGGTTGATCTGGGACAAATGTAAAAATTGCACCTCTACCATCTTTTATTGTATTTAAATTACATTGCGGTAGAAATTTTTTCATTTTCATTTAAATCAACTCCTATACATTTCCATAACGTGCATTGCGAATCATCGTGTAACCCTTAATTAATTCTTGAATACCATCGTCCAAAGTAACTGCAGTTTTAAATCCTGTCGCTTCGATTTTTTCATTTGAAACAATATAATTTCTTTGATCTGGATCTTTTCCAATTTGAGATTCTACAAAACTAAACGCAGGTATATGCTTTTGAATCGCTAGACATAATTCTTTTTTAGACAGATTTGCTTCTGAAAGTCCGACGTTATAAACTTGACCTTTCA
>CAZPTV010000540.1:0-1547 GCA_964589335.1 uncultured Bacteriovoracaceae bacterium | reverse complement strand
CTTCTCTTAATGATGAGTTAACGCTATAGATCTCAAGACCAAGCGTAGTTAGTGCAGCTGCTGATGCGGCCCAGAAAGCACCTTCAGATTTACTAGAAATGGCTTGCCACATGGGTTCAACAATAAAAAGATCAGCAAGAAGATACCCAATAACTTTACCTCCAGACGCTGATTCTGCTTCACGCCCTTCGGTATTCACTTTTTCTTCTGCAAAATTAAGCTCTGATTCTAGCATTAACATCTGAGCTTTTAGATTAATTAAATTTTGTTTATTTATTTGTACTTGAATACAAAGCGGAGAATCATTTTGTTGTGCAATTGCTGAGTTTAAATTGAATAATAGAATAAACAATAGGGTTAGTTTTTTCATATAATTACCTCTCTCTTTATTTTAAATAACCGTCATGGCTATTTTATTTATGTTGATAAAATTTAAATACTTTGGGCTGTGAAAATGTTTATTGTTGACTTAGTTTTTAATGGTTTTCCAATTACTTGTTTAGAAAAAGCCTCAGCATCAGTGCGATTTAGTTTGGCCTCTGCTGATTGATCGCAATTGAACGCTTTTTTGTTATTTGCAACTTTTGCAAGATTTTCAGTTAAAAGTGCTTCTTTTGCTTTGAGATTTTTTAGGTTGGTTTCTAGAGCGGTTTTTAATTTATCATAAGTAGCATATGTATCTCCTAAATCTAGTGCGCTCTTGGCAGCGCCGGCGGTACCGAGCGTAATTCCCAAAAATTCTATTACAAGCGGTAAGCTTAATTTAGTTTCACGTGTAGATCCATATGCTGATAGGCCTAATAACAAAAAACTCACTGATATTTGAGAAATTTTCATATTTCTGTCTGATTTATAATTATTCTTTGCATTCTCTAATTCATTATTAATTTAAAAAATATTTTCTCTATCTGAAATCGATTGAACAAAGTCTTGTTGAAGTACAGATTCTACTAATTTAATTGTATCGCACATGTTTGTATCTTCTTGTGCGAAACAAATATTTGCTCCAAGCGATGCTACGGCTAATGCTAAAAACATAAATATTTTATGCATTTTCATATAATTACCTCTCTCGATTATTTGGATTGGCATCCGGCCTTTCCGGTTAAAAAATTTCTAACGACTATATAAAAAAGGGGGGGGGAGAGTCGGTTAGGGGGTTAGGGAGGGGGTCCCGACTCTCGCCTTAGGGTTATCAGGGTCGTTATGCATTTATATAATACAATGTGTGTGCCAATTTCTTTGTTCGAATAATAAACTAATAATAACAATAAGTTATATAAATTATTGTGTAAAAAACATCAACATGTATATGTATAATATATTTACACATGTCTAGCGCGTTCTGCGTAAGAACTTCACACTTAAGATTCGCGTTTAATATGACGATATATAATAGAGATGAAGATACTGAGCTTTTTAATGACGATTGTGGTTATGCTAACGGTTTATTCGCAGAACACTTTTGCGACTGGATTTTGTAACGTTATGGAAACAGTTGAAAACGTTTTAGTGACGCCAAAGAAAAGTATTAAAAATACTTATAA
>CAZPTV010000539.1:0-1549 GCA_964589335.1 uncultured Bacteriovoracaceae bacterium | reverse complement strand
CTTCTTTTCAGAAGAACCAGCGGAGCCGAGATAGGATAAAAAATGAACCTGAGGAATAAACTGGAATGGAATACGGGTTACTACACATCTTACGTACAATTCGCTGAAATCCCGTTTTGTTTTTCAGCACAACCACGAGCTTAGTTATTTCAAGACGGATGCCAAACAAGTAGATTACTTAACTCATTGAAATTACTATGTTTATAATAATGCGTCGCGCGATGGTTTGAAAAATTTGCGGTGTCTCTTAGGTCTTGGGTGCAATTTAGCACCAGTCAAACTGACACACCCTTATTTGTGATTTGAAGAAAATGTGATTGGTAAGCTTGTAAATGCCTCTTCAGCCTTAACGCATCTATTGTACTTATAGATAAAATATAGGGCAGCCACTCCGTCCTTCCAATTGATCTTTTTCCCTTGCAGGCGGGTTCTAGGAAAGTACGAAATTGGCAGCTCATAGATTCGTGCCCGAACCTTTGCAATGTAAGCCGTAAACTCAACTTCGATGCCAAAACGGTTTGAAGTTAAGTTCATTGCCTTTAGTAAGTCAGCCCTAAAAACCTTATAACAAGTCTCCATGTCAGTTAAGTAGATACCGGAAAACAAATTGCTCAATAACGTTAGAAATCGATTGATAAAGTAATGATAGGTACGATGAACCTGAGTTGCGTTCTTTTTAAATCTAGACCCATATACAACATCTGCTTGTCCAAGCAAAATTGGAGCAATTAAAGCTGGCAAGTCATTGGGGTCATACTCAAAATCAGCGTCTTGTACCAAAATGATGTCTCCACTGGCTTCTTTAATTCCACGAATAACTGCAGCTCCTTTTCCCATATTATGAGGTTGCTCATATATTTTAAATTTATATTTATTTGCACATTCATGTAAAATTTCGCGACTCTTGTCGGTTGAACAGTCTTCGACAAAAATCCACTCCCGCTCGATGGGTTCATTCGTTACGGGCATTTTGGGTGGATTCGATTTCATCAACATATCGATCACAGCCGCTAACTGTTGCTCTTCATTAAATACTGGTACTATGATTGAAACTTTTTTTGTAACCGTCACGGACATACGGATACGCTACTCTGAGAGTGCATAAATTTCAATTCAGGTTTTTGCAAAACTTTCCAATTTCCAGTTGCCTTCATTTGAATGCGTACCCATTCTTCAGGCGAATGGCATCGAAATGTTTTTTTAATAAATGTTCCTAATTCAAATTTTGCACCAGGTACAATTGTTATTTTTTTATTTGAACCTAAATCTATATTTAACTTAATGAGAATTCCTTTTTTAAGTGACTGAGGTATTAAATCATATTGATAACCATTTGCAGTTTTTCTTAATGTATATTTTAATCCCATCTCCCTTAAATACGAATCGGGTTTAAATTCAAATTCCGTTTCAAATATCAAACTTCCATCAAATGCTAGCGACTGTTGCGTTAAATTATAATTAAACTCACAGCCATTCCACTCACCCCAGTGTGCAAGCTTTGAATTTACATTTTTAATAAACCCAGAATCTTTTACTAATGCTTGTAATA
>CAZPTV010000538.1:0-1562 GCA_964589335.1 uncultured Bacteriovoracaceae bacterium | reverse complement strand
CAGGTTCAGTTCAAAGTCCGAACCACTCTCATTATCAATTGCAGCACTCATACTGCTCTCCTGCCAAATTTATTGCGATTCATTTCTTGTTCGATAATATTTACTTCACGTTGTTTTAAAACATCGATTGTACGAACGATGCCTCTTTCAAGTTCAGCTTTTAATTTATTCGTTCTTGTCATTAAAAAACTGTAGATGACCATACAAGGCACAGCTACCGACAAACCCCATAATGTGTGGTTCATTGCAACTGAAATACCTTGAGCAAGTAGTGCCGATCTAGCCTGAGCGTTTGCACTTCCAACCGCTTCGAATGATTGTATTAGACCTAAGATCGTTCCAATCAATCCGAGTAGGGTAGATACGTTTGCAATCATAGACAAGTACGTTGTTCTTGCTTTTACGCGATCGATCGCTTCTCCCGCGGCAACCACAAGACCATTTTCAACGATCTCTGCTGGTTGATGAGCACGAATCAAACCTTCTTTTGCAATTCTAGCAATGGGTTTACTTTTATATTTTTCACACATTGCAACTGCTTCGTTTAGACGATCAGACATTACGAGTGTTCTGATCTGTTCAAAGAATGCTCCTGAGTTTATTGGATATCTCATGTAGAGTGAATAAAATCTCTCTGCAATGATTGCCATAGCTCCAATTGCAAGAATGATAATCGGTGCCAGGTGATCTAGGTTATGTATTAAAAATTGAATCATATTGAATTCCCCCTTATTTTAAATTAATTAATAACTTGTTGTTGATATTTCACTATTGTAATTGTCGCGAATGTCTCCGAAATTGATTTTGTCTTTTTCAGATTTTAAAGTAAGCATCATCGAAATGTTTCGATTTTGTCCTTTAACTTGAATTGGTTTATCAGCACCATCTCCATCAGAAACAAGACTAGCTGGTACTCTTCGCTTTTCAGCTTTTGTCATTGTTGGATAGGATTTCGCGTATTTTGAATCTGATTTTTTTGAAGACTTTTTATTAGATTTTGCAGTTTTGCTTTTAGCTTTATTTTTAGAAGCTAATTTCTTAGAAACCGAAGTTTTCTTTGAAACTGATTTTTTAGCTTTAGCGTGAACAGTTTTTTCAGCAGACAAAATGAACAGTATCGATAAAATTATAACCCAATATTTCATAACGACCCCTTGTTAAATCCCGTTTAAGAATTGCGCCTAACAAGGTTAAGTGTTGCAACAGGTCTGCCGAACCTACCCATTGATATCATTGAGGAAAATTGAATGCTGATGACGATCTTTTTGTCAGTGTCTAAATTTTATACAAGTACTATTAATGGCATCCAGGCGCTTTATTAATATTAAGCAAATAATGCCTACTATAATATGATTATTTCACAGTGATTTTTGACTCATATATTATCTAAATTATTACGATATGTTATGTATGAAATACCTAATTATTTCCTTATTGTTATTCAATATAAATGTTCAAGCTAAATCATTTAGAAAAATTTCTAATGATCAAAGCCAAGAAATTACGACAGCAGAATTACGAATTGATGCAATTGAATCCATAAAAAAGTTTGATCGATTTTT
>CAZPTV010000537.1:0-1566 GCA_964589335.1 uncultured Bacteriovoracaceae bacterium | reverse complement strand
CGCACCGGGTTCAGGTAAGGGTACACAGTCAAAATCCTTAATAAATGAATTTAAAATTCCTCAACTTTCAACAGGTGATATGTTGAGAGAAGCTGTTAAAAATAGCACAGAACTTGGAAAGAAAGCTTCAGAATATATGTCTAAGGGAGAGCTTGTCCCAGACAGTTTGGTTTTAGGCTTGATTGAAGATAGAATTAAAAGAAGTGATTGCTCAAACGGATTCATATTAGATGGGTTTCCGAGAAATATTAGTCAGGCAGACTCATTAAAAGACATTTTAATAAAACAAAATAAAACCATTAATAAAGTAATTTCCATTGATGTTCCTGAGAGTGAATTAGTTATTCGTTTAACGGGAAGAAGAACTTGTAAAAACTGTGGCACCGGTTTCCATGTAAAATATCAACCTTCTAAAAAAGAAGGTGTATGTGATAAATGCTCTGGCACTTTAATACAAAGAGCAGATGATGTTGAAAAAGTCATAAGAGATCGATTTACAGTATATAAAATGCAAACGCAGCCGTTAATAGAATATTACACAAAGCAAGGGATACTAAAAACTTTTGATGGCTTAGGCGACCCTGACGCAATTTCAAAATTAATAATCTCTTTTATTAAAAATTAAAATGATACATTTAAAATCTGAACGTGAAATTCAAATTATGCGAAAAGCTGGGGAAATTACAGCTACAATTTTAAAAGAAATTTCAGAAATGATAGAGCCTGGTGTTACGACGAAAGAGTTAGATGCACATGCAGAAATGAGATGTAACGAATTAAAAGTGAAGCCCGCATTTAAGGGATACCATGGTTTTCCTGCGTGCTTATGTGTAAGCATTAATAATGAAGTTGTTCATGGCATTCCATCAGATAAAAGAAAACTAAATAATGGCGACATTGTTAGCATTGACTTTGGAGTTATATATAATGGTTACCACGGAGATACAGCGATAACAGTTCCGTGTGGGAACATTTCAAAAGAAGCACAGAGTTTAATCGAAGTTACAGAGCAATGTCTTCATGCTGGGATTAAAAAAGCTACTATTGGAAATAAGCTATTCGATATTTCATTTGAAATTCAGAAATATGTTGAGGACAGAGGTTATTCTGTGGTTCGGGAGTTTGTAGGGCATGGAATTGGTCGAAATCTTCACGAAGATCCTCAAGTTCCAAATTTTGGCCCAAAAGGGAAAGGTCTAGATTTAAAAGAGGGCATGGTATTAGCGATCGAGCCAATGATTAACGCAGGCAGTCATTCGGTTAGAGTGCTTTCTGATGGATGGACGGCTGTAACAACCGATGGCAAATTATCTGCTCATTTTGAACATACAATTGCTATCCGTACGAATGGTCCAGAAATATTAACAATAGCAAAAAACTAGTTTTTTTTAGTTGGCGTAGTGATGAACTTGGTTTAATACGAGAGGTCTATGAAAGTCAGAGCATCTGTTAAAAAAATATGTGATAAGTGTAAAGTTGTTAAGCGTCGTGGAATTGTGCGTGTAATTTGTACAAATAAACGACATAAACAGCGTCAAGGATAATTTTTTACAAAAAATAAGGAGT
>CAZPTV010000536.1:0-1583 GCA_964589335.1 uncultured Bacteriovoracaceae bacterium | reverse complement strand
CTTCGAAAAAAATATTCTACTCTATGTACGTCGAAGAACCTGTTTTGCTTAAGACACTAGAAGACACATTGAAATTCAGAATGAGACAAATCGGATACACCAGTAGTATGATGGTTACCTCAGCAAAAAACATGTTATTTCAATCTTGGGAAAATACAATCCCATATATTGATGATGATCATATCAATAGACCATTAGAAGAAAGTGCAAATTTAGAATCAAATAATTTAGAAATATCTAATTCAAAATTAGGTTCATTAAATGCAGTACAAGTTGCTAATTTAGACATACAAGAATCGAATCCTCTTTGGTTTACGAATGAAGTTGCATCTAAAGAATCAAAAAATAGATTATTTAAAATCGAAAAATGGTATGAAACAATTTCTAATAAGATATTAAAAAATAAAAATAAACCTACAAAATTTAATCTAGAGAATGCAAAAAAAGTTATGTTATTCGATCAAATTAAAGACAGTGCAACTTCACCGAAAATTGAAGCTAAAGATTTATTTGGGTTTAAATGGAAATTAAAATGGGGAGAAGAAGTTGAAACAGAACCTGTGGGTACTAGATTATACTTAAAATTAGGTGGTAAATTTATTACACCTGTATATGCAATGGGGAGCGATACGGTTACATTGATCCTTGAAAAAGATAAAAATAAAGTTGATACATTAAAGAAATTAAAGTTAAATTTTATTAAATCTAAATATAATTTTAATATTGAACCCTATGTACTTTCCACTGGGATATTGGATGAAAGCAATATTAAGTTAATCATACCAAATCTTGATCAGTACTCAGTTCAGTTAGATAAATTGATCGGCCGTGTATATGTCAGATTCAAAGAAATATCTTTAGCTTTCGATGCCCCATCTGAGTATTTTATAAGTGGTGGACCAGTTCCTTTTAGTTCATTAGGTGCAAATGAAGATCGTGCTGTACGTGGATTGCAATTATTTAATTATTGGATCAATAATATAGATATTAAAGATTTAAATAATAGAAATTATCTTCTAAAAGATTTCGAATCTGAAAACTCTCAATCCTATTTTGAAGGTCAAAAAGATCTTGGAGCCTCAATGGGTGGTTTATTTACACAAGGTGGAATCGATCGATTACATACAGGAAAATTATTTGTTACTAAACGAAGCATTAATGGAGATACAAAGTTATACTTCAGAGAAAGTGTTATATTTTCGCCAAAAGCATGGAATCACACCACATATTCTGATGCATTATGGATGGCAAAGAAAATCGCAAATTTAGATTATAATGATTATAAAGAAGTTGCAGACAGTACGCTTTGGCCAACATATATGAAGCAAATGTTAGTCTATAAATTAATTGAAAGAAGAAATAACATAGCTGAATTATTTAGATTGCCTTTGATGGATAATCCAGTACCAAATTATATTGTTTCACTACGTAACGATAAAGATATTGAAATTGCTGCAAATGAATTTGGAGTAAGTGCTTCATTGATTAAGGATGAATTAATACGAGTAAATTTATTGAATACTAATTATGAAGATGTTCTAGTTTACAATGGAAAACTTACCAAATGTTTTCAATCTATAATG
>CAZPTV010000535.1:0-1583 GCA_964589335.1 uncultured Bacteriovoracaceae bacterium | reverse complement strand
ACTCGATCATATTCATTGCAAAGATTGAGCACTTGTTGTGAAAGAGATAATTGTTTTAATACTTTTTTATTTGGAAACCCTGCGCCTTCACCAATTTCTTCATGCATCAGAACCATGTCGATGATCCCTTTATGGATATGAGGTTTGCCGGCAAGTTTCTCAGCACCAAGCCTTGGATGTTCTTCGTAGAGTTTCTTTTGTTCAAGGGTCATTTTTTCTCTTGGTAAATCAATGGGTAAGCCACTACCTTCTTTACCTACGTCATGCAGTAGTGCTGCTAGGCCAATATCGGCTAATTCTTTTTCGTTTTTAATTCCAAGTTTAGCAGCTAGAGCAAGAGCCAATGTAGAAACATTTGCAGAGTGTTGAAAAATATCGGTTGAGATTTCTGCGTTTTCTAAAACACTTCGAAGCGCATTGGGGTCGGCCGTCATAAATTCAGACACTTTTTTGACTCGATCTTCGGTGATTTTATAATCTTTTTCATTATCAATCGCTTTATCTATTTTTTCAGAAATATTACTCATGACACCATGAACAACTCCTCCTTTTTCAGTGGCGTTCATTTTATCATTTTTTAAGTCGAGCAGACCTGCGTCTAAGTATTCAAGGTATTTTGGTTCTTCATTAAAAGGGACATATAATTTTTTAACGCCACGTTTTTTTAATTTTGTGTGTCTTTCTTTATCCAAAATATCATTTTCTGGCATATAGTGTATGTAGCGATCAGCAACACGAATAAAAACGTTGAACGAGAGTTTTTCATCCGATCTTAATGTACCTATTCGAATTGCTGCAAAATCATTAGACTTTTTGCCCATAGGAGGAAATCCGTGTTGGATAAAGATATTTTAGACGGTTTTCGAGGTGAGTCCACATCTTTAATTTCTGAATTAAATCCAGTCGTAGAAAAAATTGAAGAATCTGGAGAAACTTTTCCAAATGAATCCATTCTTGAGTTCTCACAAAAGATTGACCGCGTTATGGGAGCTGCAAAAACAATTGCAATGATGGAGCCTGAACATCCAGGATTAATTAGTAAGGGTAAATTATGTGAATTAGCAAAAGTCATTGGATACAAAGCAATGCAAGCTAAAGATAATAAGATGGTTCCCGTTTTGGGTGCGTTTTTTGCTGATACGGTTGAAACGCTTCAGGAACTTGTTGATGCGCTCGAAGATGAAGTTGAAAGTGCAGAAATTACAAAAAACTATGAAAAAATAACAAAGGGTAGACTAGAGTGGCTAGCAAATCATATGAAAAACCAACAATATAAATTATAAAGTTATGCTTGAATTAATTTCTTTAACTAATGAAGATCATTGCCAGTATTCCGATGCTGTAGGAATACAAAAAAACTATGCCATTCAATCACGGGTGGGATTCTTATTTTTTACTCCAAATTCAATTTTAACAATTGGATATCGTGGAACAGAAAAAGATATTCATTTTACTGAAAGTGAAATTCTTGAAAATCAAATTCAAGTGTTAAAAGTAGATCGAGGTGGCCAAGTTACATATCATGGGCCTGGTCAAGTTTTAATATTTCCGTTTGGAAAGCTTTCAGAACATACAGCCGATAG
>CAZPTV010000534.1:0-1600 GCA_964589335.1 uncultured Bacteriovoracaceae bacterium | reverse complement strand
AAAAAGATTCTAAGAGTACAATGGACTTAAAGAATGAATTTCTAAATATTTCTTCTGCAAGTGGCATTTCCTGTTCAAGTTCTCGATGTAGAATTTTTATCAATTCAGGTTGAGCTAAATGACCTTCTATCATTTCTTCAAGCATCATTTGTAAACGTACTTTGAACTCATCAATATTTTTTGGAACTTGCAGAACTCTTTTTGCTACTTCAAAACGTTCAGATGCAAACCGTTCAAGGCATGCACGATACAATCCATCTTTTCCAGCAAAATGATAACTCACTAAGCTGACGTTAACTTCTGCTCGATCTGCTATTTCTTTTACAGTGGCTCCATCAAAACCTTTTTCTGCAAAGAGCACTAACGCTGCCTCTAAAAGCTTTTGCTGTGCCTTCTCCTCGATCGGATCTGAGTTTGATTTTCTATTTGTACTCACCTTTGACATGCTTTAGGAGTATATTTTAAAATTTAATAAATTCAAACGTTCATTTGAATTTATTAAATGAGTATTTAATTCGTGTTTTTACTTGAAATCCTTGGGTTTTTTTCATAGTTTTGATACAGAATGGCAAACCAACTATCTACACAACCCTATAAAGGGACTCGAGATTTCTATCCCGAAGACATGCAAGTCAGAAATTTTATATTTAATAAAATACGATCTGTTTTAAAAACTTTTGGATACCTTGAATACGACGGACCCATGCTTGAACCCTTTGAGTTATACGCATCTAAAACAAGCGAAGAAATCGTAAACGAGCAACTGTATTGGTTAGTTGATCGCGGAGAACGCAAACTTGCTATACGACCTGAAATGACACCAACATTAGCAAGAATGGTTGCTTCCAAATCAAATGAACTTGCAAAACCAATTCGATGGTTCTCAATTCCAAATTTATGGCGCTACGAAAGACCACAAAGAGGTCGTCTACGTGAACACTGGCAATTAAATGTGGATGTCTTTGGAGGTTTAGCAAATAGCGAAGACTTAGAAATTTGCCAAATTATTGCGGCAATCATGCATACATTCGGCGCTACGAAAGACAAGCTTTTTGAAGTGAGATTAAATCATCGCGCTTTATCTAACCATATTTTTAAAGAGATTCTTAAATTTTCAGACGAACGCATTCCCGTTATTGGCCGTTTATTAGATGCGGCTCCAAAAATGGGTGTCGATGCATTTCAAGCAGCTTGTCTAAAAGAAAAATGCACACAAGAACAAATCCAGACAATGTTAGCGTTATTAGATAAAAACGCAGCAAGTAATTTTAAATCTCAACTTGAAAACACTGAAGGCTACATACAGTTATCTAAACTACTCCACCAACTTGAAGAACTTGGACTGAAAAACTATTTTCGTTATGATCCTTCAATCATGCGCGGCTTTATGTACTATACTGGAATGGTATTAGAAGTTTACGATCTTCACCCTGACAATAATCGAGCACTTTTCGGTGGGGGTCGTTACGATAATCTAGTCGGGATGTTTGGAGGAAAACCTCTTCCAGGCGTCGGCTTTGGAATGGGTGATGTTACTTTTAAAAATTTCTTAGAATCACACGGATTGCTTCCTGATTTAAAAAAAGCTAATGGAATATAC
>CAZPTV010000533.1:0-1606 GCA_964589335.1 uncultured Bacteriovoracaceae bacterium | reverse complement strand
AGACAAAGCAGATACTGAAAAAAAACATGCGCCTTTAAAAAAAGCGGATGATGCAATTGAAGTAGATACAACATCGATGACGATTGAAGAAGTCGTTGAATATCTCGCGAAGTATGTGAGACAAAAAGAAAAGAGTTAATGTGCTATCTCGTTTTTTCACCGCAGTAGGTGGTTTGACGAAACTACGCAAAATTCGCGGTAGGAAGATTAAAATTTTAATTGTAAGGCCTGATCGTATTGGTGACGTCGTTTTATCGACACCTGTTTTTCAAGCAATTAAAAATGTTTATCCTGAATGTGAAATTCATGCATTAATCAGAGATGTTGCAGCTCCTGTGATTCGCCACAACCACCACGTAAGTCGAATGATAATCTATCGGCCAAATTCTGTTCATAAAAACTTAAGTGGCATCTATCGGTTATGGAAAATGATCCGAAGAGAAAAGTATGACGTTGCAATTTTATTGCAAGTTCAATGGGCTACGACACTTGCAGTATCATTTTCTGGTATAAAATATAGAATCGGCCCCTACTCAAAGTGGTATTCATTTCTATTTTTTAATTTAGGCGTAAGACAAAGCCGTTCAAGAGTTGCTATGCATGAAACAGATTATAATTTAATGCTACTTAGAAAATTAGGCATTAGAGTTACTGCGAGACGTTTTGAGCCAACAATTACTGTCGATGCAGACGCTAAAGAAAGAATGCGTGAGTTAATTAAGACAGAAGGATTTGAATTAAATGATCCATTTGTAGTGGTACATCCGGGAATGGGCGGCTCCGCTTTGAATTGGCCTGAAGGCTATTATGTCGATATGGTTCGAAGATTAATTACGGGTGGTGTGCGTGTGCTTGTCAGTGGATCGACAAATGAAAAAGCAATAATCGAGAGGGTATTTGACCATGCTAAGGGGACCGATACGGGGCTTCCTCTTCATAAATACATTGGAGAGTTAACCGATGCAGGTCTTTCCGATTATATTGCGCTTATTTCACTATCAAAAGTTATGGTTGCGCCGAGTACGGGACCTCTACACATAGCGACAGCGCTGGGTAAACGCACTGTTTCGTTTTATCCACCAGTAAAAGTGCAAAGCGTATTGCGTTGGGGACCATATTCAGGTGATGAAAATCGTCATATCACACTTGTGCCAGACGCGATTTGCGGTCAGGATTATAAATGTATTGGTCCAAAGTGCAGTTTTTATTTTTGCATGGAAAGACTAGCTGTAGATGAAGCTTATCATAATGTTTTGAACCAATTAGAAAGTGCAAAAAATGAATCTATTGACCAAAAAACAGGTTAAAAAAGTCTCCTCACATTTTCATAAAAAAAGAATACTTGTTCTTGGAGATATTGGCATAGACAAATATACAGTGGGAAGAGTCACTCGGATTTCTCCAGAAGCGCCCATCCCCATTGTTGAAGTGCGAAGCACAGTTTTAAAGCTTGGTCTTGCAGCAAATGTTGCAGAAAATATTGTTGCTTTGGGTGGCAAGGTTAATGTGGTTGGCGTTATTGGAAAAGATGCTGGGGCAACAGAATTTAAATCATTATTTAAAAAATATAACATTTCAACAAATCATCTTGTTACAGATAGTAAAA
>CAZPTV010000532.1:0-1619 GCA_964589335.1 uncultured Bacteriovoracaceae bacterium | reverse complement strand
AGCAATAAACGTGTCGGGGTCAATAATCCCGTCTTCATGTTGGATGAAATAGACAAATTGGGAATGAGTTTTCAAGGCGACCCTGCCAGCGCTCTGCTTGAAGTATTGGATCCAGAACAGAACGATACTTTTACAGATCACTATTTAGACGTACCTTTTGATTTATCAAACGTGTTCTTTATCGCAACTGCAAATGTTGTTGATAACATACCCGGTCCACTTCGTGATCGCATGGAAATAATCGATGTTTCAAGTTATACTACCAACGAGAAACTTCATATTGCACGAAAGTATCTTGTTCCAAAACAATTAAAAGAACATGGACTACCAGAAAATAAAGTAAATATTCCAGATGAGATTTTAGAATTAGTTATCAATCACTATACACGTGAAGCGGGTGTACGTGAACTAAATCGAAAAATCGCAGCACTTTGCAGAGCAACAGCCGAAGAACTTGTTAAAGAAATGGAAACAAATCCAGGCTCAGAGATGAATCATTTAGTCATCACAAAAGAACTTGCAAGAAAGATTCTAGGAAATGAAAAATTTCACATTGAACTTTCTCAAAAAACCACAAGACCTGGAGTAGTCACAGGCTTAGCATGGACCCCGACGGGTGGCGATATTCTTTTTATTGAGTCAACCTCAATGCCTGGCAATGGTAAAATTACAATTACAGGGCAATTAGGTGATGTCATGAAAGAATCCGCACACATAGCGATGAGCCTTGCTCGTGGTGCCGCTTCAACTCTTGCCCCAAATGTAGATTTTGAAAAACAAGATTTTCACATCCACGTTCCATCAGGCGCAATTCCAAAGGATGGCCCTTCTGCAGGAGTTACTTTATTAACAACACTTGCATCGCTGCTAACAAATATTGCTGTAGACCCTAAATTAGCAATGACTGGTGAAATTACACTTCGAGGAGCCGTGTTACCTATCGGTGGAGTTAAAGAAAAACTTCTTGCTGCACATCGCGCGGGAATTAAAACGATTCTTTTACCAAAAAAGAATGAGCCTGACATTAAAGATGTTCCTGATGAAGTATTAAAACAATTAGAAATCTTTTTTGTAGATAATGTTGAAGAAGTTCTTTCTAAAGCACTCGGACTCAATGTGGATCGCTTTCAACACACTCCTTTCATACTTTCTAAACCAAAAGAAGGTACGGGTGGAGCAAACGTGATTAATTAATGTACTTTAGAGCCACCTTACTTTTATTTTATATTATTTTCACTGTATCTTGCGGAAGTATCGGCGGAGCTACACCAGACGCAAAAACTGAAGTCACTGGAGATAGTCCCTACATTGAAAGTCTCAAAAAAAAGAGTCACGCTTTTGAAGAATGCGGAAGAGATAGCGTTTCAGTACAAACCGGTAGTATACAAAAAATTAAAATTCGTTTTACGGTTACAGCTGAAGGGAAAGTTGTGAAACCAGATATTTTAGATATGTCTGATCCGGATCCTGATTTAAGATATTGTATACTAAGAAATTTAAAAAATATTGAAATGCCGAAATCAAAAACTACAACCACCGTCACTCATGATTTAAAAATCAGATCTGAATAATTCTTGTCGCTTCATTCTTCTATACATTTCTAATGAAGCTGCTGTAAC
>CAZPTV010000531.1:0-1619 GCA_964589335.1 uncultured Bacteriovoracaceae bacterium | reverse complement strand
AGAAGCTCATGGTGATGATATTCTTGTCGGAAAATCTGAACCCATTCAAAATTTAAAAGAAATGGTCAAAACCATTGCTGAAAGTTTTTCAGGCGATCACGAACCCGTCGTCTTAGTAACGGGTGAAAGCGGTACGGGTAAAGAAGTTATGGCTCGATATATTCACGCCAATATTTTCAAAAATGAATATAAAAACAAACCGTTTGTAGCATTAAATTGTGCAGCTTTTCCCGATACTTTACTCGAAAGCGAATTATTCGGATATGAAAAAGGTGCATTCACAGGTGCGGTCAATAGAAAACCCGGATTATTTGAAGTTGCGAGTGGGGGCACTTTATTTTTAGATGAAATCGGTGAAATGGATCTAAAAATGCAAGCAAAACTATTGCGTGTTTTGCAAGAAAGAGTCATTCGCAGAGTAGGTGGTACAGCTGACATTCCAGTTCGTCCTCATATTATTGCGGCTACAAATCGTGAACTTGCTAAAGCTGTACAAGACAAAACATTTCGTGAAGATTTGTATTATCGATTAAATACAATTCCAATTCAAATTCCACCATTACGTTCACGAATTGACGATATTGAATTGCTTGCAAACTCATTTTTAAAAAAACTATCTTCTGGCAAAGGTAAACGATTTTCAGGATTTTCTACCTCTGCAACTAAAGCACTAACAACCTATAGTTGGCCAGGAAATGTTCGAGAGCTAAAAAGTGTAATTGAACGTGCGGTCATTCTAGAAAAAGGTCCAACGATTGAATTATCACAACTCAGAAAAGAAAATCTACAGGCAATTCGTAGTGAAGTATTAGATTCATCTAGTACAGTGCCTAATGTTTTGCAGTTTCAAGCGCAAAACACTGCTGATGTTGATAGCAATAAAACGATTCCATCGAGTTTGTCGGGCATGGATGTAATGAAAGAAATAGATTCCAAAGGACTCACTCAATTGAGAAAAGAAATGGACGAAAACTTTGTAAAACAAGTACTGGTTGATTTGCTTACAACAAATCAAGGTAATGTTTCGTCTGTGGCAAGAAAATTAAAGCTTGATCGTGCAAATTTATTACGCATGTTAAAGCGCTTTGGAATTCAACCAGAAACATTTAGAGTAAAAGTAGCATAAAATTCATTATTATGAGGATGAAAAATGATTAAAATTCCATTACTTTTAATGGCTAGCTTATTATTTGCATCTTGTGCCAGCCAAAAAATTGAAAATCGTGAAGTTGCTTCCGATCATTCAAAAATTGTAGTTCGAGATAGATTGGTAAAACCACAAGGTGACAAAGACAGAAAGAAACTATTAAAGTCTTTAAAAGGTTTCTATGACAATTCATCTGCCGAAATTATTCCTGCAATAGCAATGATTGAGGGGGCACGTAAATCTATTGATATAGAAATATATGAAATGGAAGATAAAGACTTTAGGAATGCATTGCGTGTAGCTTTAAATAGAGGTGTAAAAATTCGAATCATAAAAGACCCCACCCCAGTGCCAAAGCCGAATCAATGTAAATATTTTTCAGATATTACAGAACAAGATGATGAAGAGTGTGTGGATCAAAAAAAATTAGTTCAAGAAATTAATCAATCGGGTGGTAAATTTATTCCATATA
>CAZPTV010000530.1:0-1622 GCA_964589335.1 uncultured Bacteriovoracaceae bacterium | reverse complement strand
CTTTTAGATATTTTACACTCAATTCTTTTGGTACATTTTTTACTGATGAGTAAAAACTAAATGTCATATTCCATGCTTGCCCCGTTGCAAGCATGACTGCGCAAGCAATTTCAAGTCCTAAATTTGAATTTGGGAAAATACTCATTAAGCCAATCACAAGTCCTGGAAGAAAACCAAAAACTGGAATTGACTGTAAAATATCTAAAAGTGGAATCAGTATAGATTCTGCTTTTTGCATTTTTGCAGCAACATAGCCATATATAATGGTAAATATAAATGAAATCATGTAACCCACGAGAGCTCGCATAAACGAAAGAAATGCATATTTTGGTAAAGCCCAAGGCGATAAGTTTATCTGGGTATGTGAAGTATATTGTCCTGTCCAGTGATGGGCTGCTCCGATAAACGCATAAAGTATGAGTGCAAGAAATGCAATCACGACTAAATCGGCCCAGCTAAATCTTCTATTTAATGGTACATAACGGTACATATTAATCTTTTATATAGGATTTTTTTGCAATGAGAAAGTCTAGATTCTAATCAGATTCAAACTCATGTTTGATAAGTAATGATTTGAACCGATGCTACTGAATTGAAACTCAGAATTTATGCCTGTATTAAAATCAATCAATTTATTAATTAAATTTGGAAGAGTACCCACGTTCAATTGAACCATTGCAATTCGTTGATTTAATTCTGGGCGAGCTAATAGATAGCGATTTTGACGTATGGTTGATTTAAAATATATTATAAAATCATCAATTTCTATCTTGGGAAGGTGTATTTGAAACTCAACATTGGTTTTCATAGTTAGAAACTTAATGTATTCAATTAATTCTAATATAGCTTCTGATTTTAAATATAAAGTTATCTGATGAAGTTCGTTAATTTGTTTTGAATGGATTTGAATATTAGAATTCTTAGTCCAGTCTAATTTACTTTGTGTCATTGATACTGGTAGTATGTATCATTGTATGCAGTTCGCCATTTATATTGATAAATGTTACCTCCTGCAGACATTGCATAAATTTCATTTTTAGATTGAAATGGATTAGAAATAAACCCACTGCGCATTCCAATATCATGCCGATAAGCGATACTGCCATCGCCTTTGTAAATCACATAAAAATATTCTTGCGAACTGCCGAATGCCAAGTAATTCTGATACAATACCATTCCAGTAGGAACGCCTCGATCTAATTCGAATTTCCAAAGTATTTTACCAGATTCCTTGTTCAAGGAATAAACAAAACCATTGGAAGAAGCTAAATAAATTGATTTATCATCTATAAGGACATCACGAGTTCCACCAATATCTACACGCCAATGCAATTTGCCTGTTTTTGCCTCAAGGACATACAAACCACCGTCATACGAAGGAATATATATCTTCCCCTTATCTACGACTGGCATTGAATCAACATCAGTAAATTTCGAACCCGAATTTACTTTTGTTTCCCATGTAATGTTTCCATCTTGTGCTTTTAAAGCAACTAAATATCCATCACTAAATCCAACGATTACAGTATTTTCAAAAATTGCAGGAGTGGAATTACCACGAATTGTGGTAATATAATTTCCACTTCTTTTATAATGCCATATCCATTTACCATTATTTTTAT
>CAZPTV010000529.1:0-1634 GCA_964589335.1 uncultured Bacteriovoracaceae bacterium | reverse complement strand
GATATTGTTTAATTAGTGCATTTTTTGGTTTTGTTAAAATATCAACCAAAGCAACTTCGGTTAATTCTTCTAATGATGCGAGTACAGGCAATCTTCCGATGAACTCAGGAATCAAACCAAATTTAACTAAATCTTCTGGTTCTACTTTTGCTAAAGATTCCGTCATTGTTTCTTTATTTTTGGACTCTACCTTTGCGCTCAAACCCAAAGACCGTCTTCCAGAGCGTGATGCGATCATTTTGTCTAGACCGACAAATGCTCCACCCACAATAAACAAAATATTTGTTGTATCAACTTGTATGTATTCTTGCTGTGGATGTTTTCGACCGCCCTTAGGTGGCACCGCTGAAATAGTTCCTTCAAGAATTTTTAAAAGTGCTTGCTGAACCCCTTCTCCACTGACATCGCGAGTGATCGATGGGTTATCACCCTTGCGAGCAATTTTATCAACTTCATCGATGTAGACAATTCCCTTTTGGGCACGTTCAACATTGAAATCACAGTTTTGTAAAAGATTCAAAATAATATTTTCGACATCATCTCCGACATAACCAGCTTCAGTCAGCGTCGTTGCATCTGCAATTGCAAATGGAACATTTAATATTTTCGCAAGCGTTTGTGCTAAATAAGTTTTTCCAGATCCCGTTGGGCCTACAAGTAAAATATTTGATTTCGCTAATTCAATTCCATCTTTTTCTTTAGAGGTGGCTTTGTGATTTATTCTCTTATAGTGATTGTATACGGCAACAGAAAGAATTTTTTTAGCGCGTTCTTGTCCAATAATATATTCATCTAAGTGTTGTTTGATTTCATTTGGTTTCGGAATTTTATCGACTTTAGTCTTTTGTTGTTCTTTTTGTGATTCTTCAGAAATAATATCACTACATAATTCAACGCATTCATCACAAATATTAACCGAAATTCCTGCGATCAGCTTTTTAACTTCGCGCTGATGTTTTCCGCAGAACGAACATGAATAATTTCCAAAGTTGTCGCCTCGTTTATCTGTCATGAAAACTCTCTTTCCGTACCTACTTTTCGGACATTAGGAAATTAAACTTAAACTATTCTCTCTTTGTTAAAACTTTATCGATTAAACCGTAATTTACCGCATCAACTGCTGATAAATAATTATCACGATCAGTATCTTGACGCACCTTATCGACGGGTTGTCCGGTGTGGTGGGAATAAATTTCATTCAATCGATTCTTTAAATAGAGAATTTCTTTTGCTTGAATTTCAATGTCACTTGCCTGCCCACGCGCACCACCTAAAGGTTGGTGAATCATAATACGACTATGTGGAAGTGAATAACGTTTACCTTTTGCTCCTGCACAAAGTAAAAATGAACCCATACTTGCTGCCATTCCAAGGCAATACGTAGAGATATCACATTTCACAAATTGCATAACATCATAAATCGCAAGTCCTGCCGAAACAGATCCCCCTGGAGAATTTATATAAAAATGAATGTCTTTATCTGGATCTTGGCTCTCTAGAAAAAACATCTGAGCAACAAGTAAATTTGAAATAGTATCGGTTACTTCAGCTCCAAGAAAGATGATTCGATCGAGGAGCAATCGACTATAAATATCGTATTGTCTTTCTCCTCTTGGAGTTTGCTCAACAACGAT
>CAZPTV010000528.1:0-1635 GCA_964589335.1 uncultured Bacteriovoracaceae bacterium | reverse complement strand
GCCCAGATCTCGAACGACAACTTGTCCTGCCTGAATATTAAATTCAGCATGAATTCTAGAAGATTTAAGATCTGTTAAAACAATATGATTATTTTCCCCACGTCCAACAGTAATTGGAAATGCAGATAATACAAAAACGCTTCCATGATCAGGTCCTGCGAGCACACGTAGTCGAGCCAGCTCACCTGGTTGCTTCGAAATCGTCATGTCTCTGAAACGTTTTGCACTGATCATTTTATTATCCTATTTTCTTCGCCGTTATGACGAAGACCTTAGAAAATCCTCCGCTTCCAATTGAAGTACAAGCCATTTCATAGTCTCCATCTGTAAATGGATATTTATCATTCGATGGCATTCCTCCGGGCACTGCATTTGCAGTTAAATCATTCACTAAATTTAAAAATGATTCATCATTTGAAACTTTTGCAAATTCTGCACCCGCAGCTTGCGCAATGTGAATATTAGTCAATGAATCCATTTTAGAATTCAAATGCAATACTCGTTTTTCACTAGTAAGAATCAAGTAACCGATATCGTCTGCTTGATCAGCGATGTATTTTAATCCACCGACAATATCATCCGCATGAATCAGATCACTTGTTCCCTTATTGGCATTACCTATGCCCGCTCTCTGTAGAGTAATATTTACAAGATCTATCAATGGCGAAATTTCTTCCATTTGATATTTTTTTGTAATTGAATGTGCGTTTCCTTTTAAAACATTATCAATTTCATGGTTGAGATGGTCTAAAGGTTTTAAAGTTAGACGATAGACTGAAAAATAAACAATGACCGTAATCAGCGACATCAATATAATGGCTTGAAAATACGTAATCACTTCGGTTGCATCATCAATCATGATCATTTCTTTGTCGTAGCGAACAATTCCAAATGCAGAAATTAAATTACGTCCTTCGCTTTGAACAAACACTCTCAACGGAACTGCAGCAAAAACCGAGTCACCCTTAATCGAATAATATTCTTCTAAAGGAATAGGACGTTTTTTATTGTCTCTATCTTTGCTATTTTCAAAATTTACTTCTGCATCTAGAGACTTATTAAATTGTTCTCGGGTCGAAGCCGAAAACGATGCCTCAAATTTATCTGTCAGATATTGATTCGCTTTTCTTGCGGGGGCCATAATTCTGCCATCCAAGTCTACAATGTACGCAGAAATAACTCCCTTTTCCCTTTCAGCGTAACTAACATCTAGGTTGCTTTCTTTCTTTTCAAATACATGTACTGCATTTCTGCTTACCATTTGTCTTGCGATCAGACCCGCACGTCCTTTGGCTTCACGCTCAAGCTTAATCGTTACACGATCCATCACAGGATAAACTGCAAGCATGGCTCCACCCACACACAAAAATGCAAATAGTAAAATCAAAAGCATACGCCATTCTTGTCGTTCGTTTTGATTATATAGAAAATTTAATACATATTCTTCAAATGCTTTGAGCATTTTTTCTTTAAATGTTTTTGGAGGTAATGGTGTGCTCACTTCTGATCCAAATGCATCTAATCCAACTGCAGAGTGAGCAGTATTTGGCATACCGTTTTGTGGTCCAAACACCACCGATGAAGTTGATCCCGAAACGCCCTTGAATGGAATTACATTTGAACGTTCACGCATAG
>CAZPTV010000527.1:0-1643 GCA_964589335.1 uncultured Bacteriovoracaceae bacterium | reverse complement strand
GTATTAATGGTTCACGAAAAAAAAGTTGATGAAATTCAAGTTAAAGTCGGTAAACAGAAGATTATTCCATATAATTATGAAAAATTAGCTTATGAAGTAAAGGAGCGACACCGGATATTATTAGATGACGGTAATATGGAGTTAGTTGTTACCAATATTCAAGGTGAAATCATTAAAGCTCAAGTTGTATTTGGCGGAATTTTAAAAGACAAAAAAGGAATGAATTATCCTGACACAAAAATATCGATAGAAAGTTTTACACCTAAAGACAGAGAAGACTTATTATTTGGAATGCAATTAGGAGTTGATTACGTAGCGGTATCATTTGTTCGAACGGCAAACGATGTACGAACAGTACAAAAATTCATGCATTCTCATAAAAAAAATATTCCAGTTGTTTCTAAAATCGAAAAAGGCGAAGCGATACACAATTTAAAAGAAATTTTAGAAGTAACAGATTGTGTAATGGTCGCTCGTGGAGATTTAGCTGTAGAAATCGGTACGGCACCAGTGCCCTCATTACAAAAGCAAATTATATATGAGTGCAAATCACGCGGAATTCCAGTGATTACAGCGACACAGATGTTAGAAAGTATGATCAGTACACCTCGTCCTACTCGAGCAGAAGCAAGTGACGTTGCAAATGCGGTTTTAGATGGTACAGATGCCCTTATGCTTTCTGCGGAAAGTGCTTCCGGAAAATTTCCAGTATTAGCTGTTTCGACGATGGCGAATATTATACTTGAAACCGAACTTAGACAAAGAACTGATCTACATCAATTTGAAACCGAACATACTTTTAAGGTAAATAAAAAACTTAAAAATATGAATCAATCAATTCAAGTTGTCGATGCTGTGGAACAAGCCGCTGCAAATATTGCAACTTGGGTAGATGTTAAGGCGATTGTATGTACGACTCATACAGGTCGTGCTGCAAGAGCGCTTGCTCGATATCGACCGCTTTGTCCCGTTGTTGCTTTCACGGATGATCCAGGCGTAGAAAGGCAACTTGCACTGGTTTGGGGAATTGATACTGGTTCGATGAGTGCAAAATTATCATTAGAAAAAATGATTGAAGTTGCTGAAGATGGTCTGATTAAAAAACAATTTGTACAAAAAGGTGATTTAATCGTATTTACCGCCGGGTGGCCGCCACTGAAATATGGTACTACGAATTTTTTAAAAGTATTGGCTGTACAAAAAGAGGCAGAACTAAAGAAAAGTTCGGGCCCTGGCTCTCAGGGAGACGATCAATTATTAGGATATCGCACACGAGATGCTCAATTTGTAATTGATCAGAAGTTGTGCATTCAATGTGGGGGATGCGTAGAGGTATGTCCAAATGATATTTTTGGAATGCATAATCGTAAAGTTTATTTAAAAGAAGATAATTGTAAAAATTGTACGTTCGATAATGAGTGCATGAAGATATGTCCTACAAACGCGATAGAAGTAATCCGTCTCGAAGAATAGTTTTTCTTATGATAAACTTCGCAATACTGGGTCGTTTCTGCACTCGCTCAGTACAGCGTACTTTTATTTATGCTTCCTTCGCTCGTTCTGAAACTCCTTGTCTTGCTCGCTTCTCATAAGAAAAACTAGAGTTGTAAGTGTTACCCCTTTAACCGCAGAACAACTTAAAC
>CAZPTV010000526.1:0-1652 GCA_964589335.1 uncultured Bacteriovoracaceae bacterium | reverse complement strand
ATCTTCAGTTGCCAGAACTGAAGTCAGTTCAACTAAAGGATGCTTTAAAAGAATGCGACAGAGTTCGAGTCCAGAATAGCCTCGGGCGCCGATTACAATCACTTTCTTTTTTTGACCCATTTCTGCGATCTCCTAGTCTGAGTTAGAGCAATCTGACTAATCTGATTACTCCCGCATAATCATGCGTATAATTAGCATATTTATGTCAAAAAAAGGATATATCAAGATAAAAATACGAATTCGCATAATTATTTACATTTATCTGATGGTTTTGGTACAATATTAGTTTTGTTTAAAAGCGAAGAAATTTGAAATTAACGTAGGCTTAGAATCAATTTAACGAGATTATTTTTCGAAGTTTTATCTAGATTCGGCATGTGTCCATTATTTTTTGTTGTAATGAGCCCCACGATAGAGTGATTTGAATTTTCTACGTATTCAGATGAATCGAAATTTTTAAGGTTTTTTTCAAAATTATTCAATTCAATCGATTTTGTTAAACTCTCAGTTGAGGAATAAATTGATTTCCAGTTATTAAAATTTTCTACTGCACCGGGAAATCTAGATCCTCGTTCTGGATTGTTAAGTAAATCATTCATTTCTACAGGTATTGGATTTGGAATCGTTGTATTGAATTTACATTCTATGAATTCATTTTCTAAATTTCTCGCAGGGATTTGTTTTAAAGGGTAAAAAGAAGAATTTTTTTGACGGATTTTTATTTCTGTATCACTCAGTCCATTGTATTTAATTCTGCCATCGTCTTTATCGTGTATTTGAATAATATTGATTTGTTTTTTTGGTTTACATTTTTCAATATTTTCATAGCCAACGCCTGCAAAGGTTACAATCCCTGTAATTAACTCAGAGGCTTCGCATGCCATTCGTTGAGCCATAAAGCCTCCATTTGAGTGCCCAACGATGATGATTCGATTTGGATCAATGCGAGGATCATTTTTGTATTTTTCAATTTGATCTTTTAGATGCTTCACATCGTCTACGTTTGAATTGAAATGGTCACAGCAAGAATCCGTAGCATTCCAAAATCGCATCCCGTTTTTATCGTAGGATGATCCAGGCAATAGGAGAGCAAAGCGTTCACTGTCGACATGCTCTTTTAAATTAAAAAATTGATCCTGCATATCGCCAGTTACATAAATGCCATGAAGTAAAATCACCAGTGGAAGTTTTTCGTTTTCTTTAATTTGTTTGGGTAAAAATATTTTATCAGGATCGCGAGTTCCTGCACGTTTTGGATGGGCTGCAAAAGTACCAATGAGTTTATTGATACGGTTGTTTGCTTTTAATTTTCTAGCTACTTTTATTTCTTCGTCAGTTTGTGCAAATAGTTTTTGTTGAGTGAGAATAAAAAAAAAGAAAATTAAAAATAATTTAAGCATTATAATAATTTCTCAATCGCCTCGAAGCATTCTTCAAATTTAAAGTTTTTGCCACCCGCTTGTGCAAGATCGGGTTTTCCGCCGCCGGTACCTTCTAAGATTGGGGCTACTTTTTTAACGATGTCTCCAGCAGAGTATTTAGATGCCGCCCAGTCTTTTGAAATCGAAACAAGAAGTGCACTTGTGTTTTTACTTTTGTCTTTTGCGGCGAGTGCAATGACTGCCTTAGTAACCTTTGAGCGGATTAAGTCA
>CAZPTV010000525.1:0-1653 GCA_964589335.1 uncultured Bacteriovoracaceae bacterium | reverse complement strand
GGATTCGAGTGACGACTGTATAAGTAGCAGCCTTCCTTTTCGCCATGAAAGGTTCGAACCATGTCTTCTGGGTTTAAAAATGTAGATGTTGCAGCGACATCGATTACAGGGACGACGCCACCTTCTTCGCCAAAATTTTGTATATCTCTTAACGCTTGGGGCTTTGATGTCTGACTCATGAAAATGATCATAAGGCCGAATACAATAAGCGGGTAGAAAAAAAATATAGATGTACAAAATTTGGTTAGACACGTGTATATATTTTATACACATACGTGACGATGATTTTTACAGATACATGTATATAAGTTCTTATAATTATTTGTATTTATTAATTTACCAAGAATGGCATGACGCTTGTATTAGTATAATAGCATAACCCTGATCAAACCGGCGAGGGCTTACCCCCCTAACCCCTAAGGCTCTCGCCCCCCCTTTTTTAAATCATTAAATTAAATCAATTTCTTCCAGAAAATTTTAAGGATTCTTCAAAGACAAACCCAGTTAAAAATGAGTCTTGAGATGGTGAGAGGTTTAAAAATTTTAAACCAACTCGATATGCTTTTGAAACTTTACTCAGCGGGATTTCTTTTCGATAGCGAATCTCGCCGAGTAGGTTGAATTCAATATTTCTAATTTTAAATTTTAAATTTTTAATTTTTGTTTCGGGATTGAGTAGTGTAGCTGCGATTGAATCTGAAACAAATAAGCCTAGTCCTCCCGCGCTTAAATCAAATATTCTAAGTTTAAAGTGGGCTTCGTCACCCTCGGAGAGATCGAATTCGCAAAAGAGTTTTTGCATTTCAGGTATGGGTAAGCGATATGCAGTACGTCTTTGTACTTTAAAAACTGGTTCAATAACTTTAAAATTAAATCCAAGCTTGTCTGTCTTTTTAAGTTCACCTTTAAAAAAAAGAACATCCGTTGGAAGCGTGAGTGTAAAAAATAATTCGTCAATATGTGCTGATTTGATTTGGCTTATAAATTCTAATTCATTGTTTTCAGCAGGAATGGTAATAAAGAAATTCATCGCAGAATCTAATGTTGAACTCACGCGTGTTTGTATTGAATGGGTTTGATTTGTAGTCCAGATTTTTAGCTTATCTTTACCCAATATTGCGCCTTGAAGAAGTTTTCTGGATTCTTCTGGTTTGATCTGTTCGAAGGCGTTTGTTTTTTCCATTACATCCCTAGTATATGATATCCTGAGTCTACGTAAAGTGTTTCTCCTGTAATTCCACCACTTCCCGAGCTTAAGAGGAATAATCCAGTTTCAGCAACCTCATTCATTTCAACATTTCTACGTAACGGAGATTTTTCTTGAACCGTTTGCATCATTGACTTGAACCCTTTGATTCCCGCCGCCGCTAATGTTCGAACGGGGCCAGCAGAGATTGCATTGACACGAATATTCATTGGACCTAAATCATTTGCAAGATAACGAACACAACTTTCTAGGGCAGACTTTGCAACTCCCATGACATTGTAGTTAGGAACAACTTTCTCCGCGCCATAATAAGAAAGCGTAATGATGCTTCCTCCGCCTGCTTTTTGCATCATTGGAATCGCTTCGCGAGTAAGGGCAACGAGGCTATACGCACTAACATCTAATGCCAGACTGAATCCTTTTCTTGATGTGTTTAAAAATAATCC
>CAZPTV010000524.1:0-1654 GCA_964589335.1 uncultured Bacteriovoracaceae bacterium | reverse complement strand
AAGTGAATATAAAACATTTGAAATTAGAGTTGCTGAACTTTAAACGTCACTTGAAAACTACCATAATCAATTTCTACCAACAAGATTACTTTATGGAAAAAAACCGAATAGTAAGACAAAAAAAGCATATCCTGAAAAAGTAAATCTTTCTGATGTATTCGGACTTTCACAATTACTACAAAAAATTATGATCATCTTTGATCAAAAAACGTTTCACCAACTTGATGAACAATCTTTTGGATCCGTAAGAAAACGTCTCATTGAACACAATATCAAAGAAACAAGTTTGTATTTTAAATAAAATGAACTACGAAAGAATTTACGAATACCGATTTAATGGAATAGATTTAAATAAAAAAAAATCTATCTGGACCGTCCTTTCTAAATATATTTTTGAAAAACTACATTGCCCTCAAATCATTCTTGATCCAGCAGCAGGACAATGTGAATTTATCAACACCGTCCCTGCAAAAGAAAAGTGGGCTATCGATTTAAATGAGTCTTTCATTAAAAAATTTGCTGATCAAAATATTAAAATTGTCGTTGGTAATAATTTAAACGTTGAATTACCCAATAATTATTTCGATGGTGTATTTGTATCGAATTTTCTAGAACATCTTCATACTCAAGAAGAAGTGTCTCAATTTCTTTCAAAAATGTATCATTCAATACGTACGGGCGGAAAAATTGCAGTCATGGGGCCTAATTTTAAATATGTTTATAAAGAATACTTTGATTTTGCTGATCATAATGTCATTTTGACAGAACTGAGTGTATCGGAACATCTCGCTGGTGCAGGATTTAATATTGAAAAGATATATCCCCGATTTTTACCTTTATCGTTTCGCGGAAAAATACCTGTTCACAAATTATTAGTCTCTCTTTATTTAAAATTTCCATTTGCGTGGAGATTGATGGGTAAACAGTTCTTGATTATTGCCACTAAGTCTAATTAGAATTTTAAAGCTTTAATTTTATCTACTCGAAATGTTTTCTCAATATCGTCTCTGTGGCAAAGTGCCTTTAAAAATATTCTAAATCCTTTAATGGTAATTGAGATTGGAGTAATGTATCGAACATTTTCATCTGTTTCATATGCAATACTAATTTTTTCATTTTGGCCACAAAGAGCCTCCAGCTTTTGCAGTCGAGGTGAAAGTCGGAATGATTTTTTTCTAAGATTTGAGTCCCATGGTGCCAACTCAAAATAACCTCCCATTAAATCAATAATGCTTTCAACATTACATACTTTATTTTGGGCTGAAATCCTGTCAGCTGCAATTGAAAGCAAACTCATGAACACTGATTTTAATACACGAACATCTTCAGTTGCTCGATGCAACGTTCCTGTTTCAATTTTAAAATGTTGGGCAAGTGATTCAAGTCGATGAGTTTTAAGTTCAGGCAACAAAGCTTTTGCTAGCATACAAGAATCTAAAACGATCTCTGTTTGGAACTTCTCATGAATTGATTTTGCATTTGAATGTATAAACGAGACATCAAAACCTGCATTATGTGCAATCAATACTCTTGGATTTCCTGAAAGATTCAAAAACTCAAAAAACTGAAGCATTGCTTCATTACAATGCGGAGCATTCTCAACCATCTCATTGGTTATTCCATGAATAGCAATCACTTCCTTTGGAATGGGATT
>CAZPTV010000523.1:0-1660 GCA_964589335.1 uncultured Bacteriovoracaceae bacterium | reverse complement strand
CCATCTAGTCTAAGAGAGGCTCATCTTGAAAGAAGAAAAAGCGATGCAATTATAACAGGAATGGGAACCGTTCTGACTGATTCACCAAAGTTTAACGTTCGTCATATTCAAGATCACGAAAACAGAAGACGCGTTCTAGTTGTGCTCAGCAAAGAAGGACAGGAACCGCCACAGCCCTGGCTTGAACAAGAATGGAATTTAGGCTTTGAGGTATTGGTTTTTAAAGATTTGAATGAATCACTTAAAATATTAGGCGAACTAGGGATACAAAGAGCTTTAGTAGAAGCTGGACCTAAACTATCAAAAACAATTATTGAACAAAAAATTTGGGATGAGCGATTGATTTTTGTACAAAATTACTCGGAAACCTTTAATGATAAAATTCCAATGGATCTTTTCAAACGTGAATTCAGAGAAAGTTTAATTTAAGTTATGTTTACTGGAATTGTATTAAATGTTGCAGACAAAACATCAAAAATACGTGGTGATGGAATTGAAATTTCTATTACGACAAAAGATCGTCATTTTACAGATATCCAAATCGGTGAAAGCATTGCTGTAAACGGCGTTTGCCTCACTGTTGAGAAATGGGATGCATTAACGGGTGAAATAATTTTTTTTGCTAGTGAAGAAACTTGCCGACTTACAAATCTTTCTAACTCTAAAACAAAATGCAACTTAGAAAGAGCACTTAAAATTTCTGATCGGTTATCTGGTCATATCGTTCAAGGTCATATCGATGGTATGGCAAAATATATTTCAATTGTGAAAAACGATGAAAGCTACAAACTAACTATTGAGCTACCTACTTCACTCTCGAAATATGTTGTATCAAAAGGGTCCATCTGCATTGACGGTATTAGTTTAACCGCTAACGGGGTTTTAGATAAAAAACATTCAAGCTTAATAGATTTCTTCGTTATTCCGCATACTTACGAAAACACGACTTTAAAATATAGTTCTGTTGGTGACCTTTTCAACATAGAGGTAGATGTGGTAGCTAAATATGTCGAAAGGTTGTCAAAATATAATGGATCGCATTGAAGACGCTCTCATCGATATTAAAAATGGTAAAATGGTCATTTTAGTTGATGATGAAGACCGCGAAAATGAAGGTGACTTAATTATTGCAGCTGAAAAAGCTACTCCAGAAATAATTAATTTTATGGCAACCCATGGTCGTGGCTTAATATGCTTAGCGATGTCTCCAGAACGGATCGATCAACTTGGTCTTCCTATGATGACTACAAAAAATGGATCTTCTTTTGGTACCGCATTTACTGTTTCGATTGAAGCAAAAGAAGGTGTGACTACAGGTATTTCAGCTTTTGATCGTGCAAGAACCATTCAAACTGCAATCGATGATCATGCAAAACCAGAAGATCTCATTACTCCAGGCCATGTATTTCCGTTACGTGCAAAAAAAGGCGGCGTTTTTGAGCGCGGCGGACAAACTGAAGGTTCTGTAGATTTAGCAAGAATCGCAGGATTAAAACCTGCTGGTGTTATATGTGAAATAATGAACGATGATGGAACAATGGCGCGATTATCTGATTTAGAATCATTTTCAAAGAAACATAACTTAAGATTAATTAGCACTAAAGAACTTCTCATCTACCGTTTAAAGAACGAAAAAATTGTAAAAAAAATAAGTGAAGCG
>CAZPTV010000522.1:0-1661 GCA_964589335.1 uncultured Bacteriovoracaceae bacterium | reverse complement strand
TATAGAAATAATACTAATTACTGATATAAATTTGAAATTCAGACTTTTAAAGTACATTAGCGAAATTAAAAAGATATCTATAAATAACATTATAAAAGTTATCCGTTGAAGCTTAAATTCCATCATCCTCCAAAATGGTATTAATGAAAATACAGCCAAAGAGATGATGAATAGTATCCACGTTTTATTGATTTTCTTTTTATAAATATATTTAAAAAATAAAATTAATGATGCTGAAAAAGACAAACAGCCTAAAGCTAAATTTGTTCCGACCGCATGTCTATCCAATGGGTTTTCATACACATTTGAATATACTCTAAAGAAAAATGAGATTCCATTCGCGATAAATAAGAATATCATCATTTTTTTAAGTTGATCCTGGTAACAGTACGCAACCCAATAACCTATTGTAATCCACATTATTGGATAAATAATGATTAAATAGTGTTGAATCGTCCTGAGGTTTAAAAGTTTTGAAGAATCACGAACGGCATCAAAACCCAAGTGAAATACAAATAACAATGTAAAGGCACAAATCAGTGCTATGAAATATTTATGATAAATTATTTTTTTTAATAATTTTCTTAAACGTTTAAAATCAAATATTAATACATAGAGTACAGTAATAACGAAAAATATCTCTAAAACAAAAACCCCATGGAAAGAAATTTTAGTAAAATCTTTAGAATAAAATGCAACACAGACAACCATTGCGCTTAAAATGTAAAAATAAATATTTTTAAATATTGTTTGTAACATTTGTATATACTGGCAATTTCATTTTATTATTCCAGTAGATTCTAATTTTGTGCTGACTGTGAAATGACTCTACCTTCAGGAAGAAAGTTCATCGGATCAACCGATCGTTGCCCGAGTCTCACTTCAAAATGTAAATGCGGTCCAGTCGCCTTACCCGTAGCACCCAATAATGCAATCTGCTCACCTTGTTTTATGAATTGGTCTTTATTGACAAGGTTTTTCTGATTATGGGCATAAACAGTATAACTGCCATCTTTGTGTTTAATTACAATCATATTCCCGTATCCACGAATTTTTCTAGAAGAATAAATCACTTTTCCTTCTTTTGCAGCGTAAATAGGGGTTCCTCTGGGCGCGCTGATATCAATTCCATCGTGAAAATCGCGTCGTCTTTTTCCGAAATATGAACTAATCATCCCAGACTTTATGGGCCAAACAAAACCTTTCGCTGATTTACCCGCACGCGGTGCCTTAGGTGTATCAGCAAATTTGTCATTTGATTTATCACCCTGAAATAATCCTTGTTGATTCGTTTGTTTCGGACGAATCGTGGTACAGGCATTTAACGAAATGATCATTAATACTACAAAAAGTATTTTTAGATTTTTCATTTTGCACCTTTAATTTGCTTAGAATAATAGCGATCCAGTTCTTTAAAATATTCATAATTAGTACAATCAAGTTTAACAGGAGTAATAGAAACTTTATTTTGAGAAACTGATTTACAGTCTGTTCCATCGGTGTTGTGAAAACCTTTGTACTGACCACCAATCCAGAAGTATGGTTTTCCCCTATGGTCTGTGCGTTTCAAAACAGTACCGCTATAGTATCGAAATCCCTGCCTAGTGACTTCGTAAGATTTAATTTTATTAAAGCTAATATCTGGAACATTAACATTCAAC
>CAZPTV010000521.1:0-1669 GCA_964589335.1 uncultured Bacteriovoracaceae bacterium | reverse complement strand
CTAGAACATATGAATAAATTTAATAAAATAATTGCCATTTTAAGTGTCATTTTAATTCAAGCATGTGCTTTGGCACCAATTCACGGCTTGAATACGGCCCGATCAGTTGGAATTGATAAAAGTGAAACGCGAGTCAATGTACTTCCAATTGGGATTGGTTATACAAAAGGTGTAACAGAAAATTGGGATCTTGGTATGCAGGGTGAGTTTCAAGCGATTACTCCACTTGGTTCTGTGTACACAAGGTATTCATTCATCAATCAACCTGAAAATTTTTCAATTGCAGGTTGGACTGGTGCTTTTTATGGCTTAGATCAAGCGCATTCAAGAGGATTTTTTGTTGGGCCGATTTTTAGTTATAAAAAATCTTGGTTTGAAGTATTTGTAGCCCCAAGATTAAATTGGGTATACTGGAGTGCATGGTCGACAAACCCTGAATATACAATTTTTAGATTCGAAGCAGACAAAACTAAGTTGTATTACTTACAAACGTCAGCAGGGTTCAATCTCAGTATAAATGAAAGAGTATCAATAAATCTAGGAGCACACTTTTTAACATTTATTGACCCTCATTCGAATTCTAAAAACACAACTGGAATACTCCCCGCAATAGGTATCACGGCACGTAATTAAAAAATCGTTTTCTGATTAATAATCCAAATTGAAAGGAAAATTAAGCAGATCCCGATGGATTTTAAAATTTTATCCAGGATATTCTGATCAAATAAATCACGATATTTTTTTATCAATTCTAATAAAATGATAAACCATAATGTAATACCCAAGCAAACACCTGTTGAGAATAATATAGAATTCGCTATAGAGAATTGAAAAAGATGAAGAGAATAAATTGTAGTAATTGCTGCTGTCCACGTTGCAATTAAAGTAGGATTTAAAAAACTAATACCCAAGCCTAATATAAAAAATCTTTTTACTTTTCTTTTATATATTAATTTTGGAGTTGAAATAGTTCTCATTTTTTTAGAACGATAAAAATGAATTCCCAAGAATAGTAAAACAATTGCAGCGACCAAATTAGTTAACTTTAAAAGCATGTCATATTTTATTAAAAACTGACTGACGCCCCAAAATGCAATTAATGTATAAATGCTTTCAGCAAATGCCGCGCCAAATGCAACAGAGCGGGCATCTGAATATTTACCCTTCATCCCTTTGCTAAACACAATGGCAGACACTGGTCCCGCCACTGGAATGGCAGTTGTGAAACCAATTAAACATCCAAGAATAAAAACGGTTAACATGCTTTTTAAAATATATCGCAATCGAACGAGATAAAAAGTGAATTATTTAATTTTCACAGAAAAAGTCAAACCCTCACCGGTGGGTAAGATGGTACTTTTAAAATCAGGATCGTTAGCAACTCGAGAATTATAAAGCTGCAAAGCTTCGACTTGTTTTTTATCGCGATCATCTTCGAATGTTTTGTCAGCGATCATACCCCATGCAAATGTATTGTCTGCTAAAATCACTCCACCCACGCGGAGATTCGCTTTGGCCCAAAGAAAATAATTTTCGTAGTTAGACTTATCTGCGTCTATAAAAACTAAATCAAAAGGCCCTTTTGATGAAAGGATTTCTAATGATTGTAGTGCAGGACCAATATGGATTTCGATTTTGTTTTCTAATCCAGCTTTATGAAAAGACTCTT
>CAZPTV010000520.1:0-1677 GCA_964589335.1 uncultured Bacteriovoracaceae bacterium | reverse complement strand
TAGTCATATAACCGGGAGAGTCTTTTTCCCAGTTGTCGAGGCGATATCCTTTTTCGCTGTCGCAAACTTGTTGCGCATGCAAAAGAGTTGACATTGTTAGTAGAATGAAACTAGCGTAAACCGTCGTTTTTATATGCATGATGGGCAAGAGATCCGTTAGAAATTAAAGAATTATCCTCAAATAAACAAAAGCTGTTTTGATTGTGTTTGGTGTCGAAACCAGGAACGATGATTCCTTTTAAGGAACTGCAAACGAGCATACCTGGGCGAGCTCCGGAAGTGTTTTTAATTTTAATATTACTAAATTTTGCTGTTTGAGCAGCTGTAAGTGCTTTGCAAGGTATTGTTTTTTTATATTGATCATCAATGTAACAATTTTTAGATAAGATCAAACTCTCAATTTCATTTGTTATGATGATTTGTGGTTTCCCAAAAAAAGTCCATACTTCAGTTTTAATTTCCGAAGTCGTTTCGGCACTGAAAAGAATTGTTGTCATAAAAAGACAGCATAAACTAATTGTAAAATAAAAAATTTTACTCATGAAATCCTCTTCATGATGCTAACATAACTACTCACAGTTTAAAGAGTGCACGGAAAAATTTGCCGAGTCTATTTATTGTTATTTTTTTGTTAACCTAATAGAGATGAAAAGTTTGAAACTAATTATTGTTATTTTAATCATTGAGATCTTACCCAATATAGCCTTAGCCCAACAATTATTAATTTTTGGTGGAAATTGTGAAGAAGAAAAAGGACGTTTAGGAACTTTTAATATTTTTTATGAATCCATTGCTAAAACAAGCAAATCATTTGCAAATGCAGGTTGGAATGTCGACACACTTTATGACAACGATGCATATATAATGAAATCTGCAATCAGAAATAAAGAAGTGACAGTAACACTTTCTACCAAGACAGAGCTTTTAAAAAAACTGGATTCATATATACAAGGTGCTAAAAAATTAACAGCGGGAAAGCAGCTGCTTATTGCAATGAATTCACACGGGTCGCAAGGAGGAATTTGTCTTCAAGACGGCACTTTGTCATATGATGATAAAGATTTGAATCAACGTCTCGCGGCTTTAAAATCTAAAGGTATTCAATTGGCATTTGTCGATGATTCTTGCTATAGCGGCTCATCAATACAGCCGTTATCGAAGTACGGATGTGTGATTACAAGTCAAACGTCAAATGCACTTTCTTACGGCAATCAATTTATGAATGCACTTTCGTCAATTTTTGATAAATCAAGCGATGAATTACAGCAAGTCGATTTGCCAAAATATGGTGACTTTACAAATAGTAAAGATCGTAGAATTTCTATGGATGAGTTTTACTTATTAGCCTTAAATAAAATGTCGGTTGCTAGCCATCCTAATCTCCCGCAGATTTCAAGCTATGCTGAGGGTCAAGAGCAATTTAGCAGTTTTTTCGATTATTTTAGAAGAGTAAAAACAATAGAAGAGAATACAGTATCAAATTGTGAGCATTGCTCTTCGAATCAAGATATAGATTTGCCAAAAAATCTAACCGATATTGTACAGCTGCTTTCGGATGCCAATCTTCAAAAAACAATAACACCATTTATGAATAATCTTAAATTTGAAACACCGAAATCATTAGAATTAAAAATTCGTTCTTCGCTACAGCTATATGAAAAAATGGATGATGAGTAT
>CAZPTV010000519.1:0-1683 GCA_964589335.1 uncultured Bacteriovoracaceae bacterium | reverse complement strand
GGAAGTTATAAAAAATATGTTACCCACTTCAAATTCAGGCGAATTATTTAACCAAGATGATTTAACAGATAAAAACATGAGAGATATTGTTTCTGAATATATTCGTGAAGGTTGTTATTATCTATTAAATGATGAACTTCCATATTCAATTGCAATTGAAATCGAATCGTTTGATGAGAAAAATCCTAAACGAACAAAAATATCAGCGATTTTGCATGTTGAAAAAAATTCTCAAAAAATGATTGTAATTGGTAAAAAAGGTGAAAAAATTAAACAAATTGGTATCAGAGCTCGTTTAAAAATTCAGAAATTGCTTGGAAAAAATACTCATTTGGATTTGCGTGTAAAAGTTACGCCACAATGGGCGAGTAAAAAAACAATTGTAAATAAATTTGGATATGAAGAAAGATAATATGAAAAAAGTATGTTTATTGGGCCGGCCAAATGTTGGTAAAAGTACTTTGTTCAATCGTATTATTGGACTCAAAAAAGCACTTGTACTTGATGAGCCCGGAGTAACTAGAGATGTACATATAAAGAAAGTAAATTGGGAAGGATATGCTGAATTTGAATTAGCTGATTTAGCAGGTCTTGAACATGGCACTTTAACTAAAGCAACTAAAGTTAAATCTGATAAAGAAAAGCTTAGAGAATTGTCAATTGAAACAGCACTTGAGTATCTTAAGAAATCTGATTTAGTTCTATTTATTTTTGATGCACGAGAGGGCATTCTACCTTTGGATCATGAGTTACTTAAAATAGTTAGGAAAGTTGGCAAACAATTTATTCCTGTATTAAGTAAAGCAGAAGGTAAAATAAAAAAAGATGTTTATGAAGATTTAAGCCAATTAGGTACCATTGAGCCTCTTGAAACGTCTGCAGAACATAACCAAGGCATTGATGATTTAAAAGACGAAATTAAGAAATATTTAGACGAAGAAGACACTTCAGAGAAAGTACTTATTCCACAAGATTATCTTAAACGTGGAGAAGATAAGGATAATCCGATTCGACTCGGTGTTTATGGAAAGCCAAATGTTGGAAAAAGTACTTTAGTGAACGCAATATTAGGTGAAAAACGTATGATTACTTCACCGATTGCTGGAACAACTGTAGATACGGTAGATTCTGATTTCATTCATGAAGGTGTGTTCTATCGTATTATGGATACTGCTGGTATTCGTAAAAAATCAAAGACAGGCAAAGGGGTAGAGGTGATCAGTGTCGTAAAATCATTGAATACCTTAGATGAAGTTGATGTCGCATTATTTATCATTGATGGTTATGAAGGTATTTCTGATCAAGACGAAAAAGTTGCTGGAGAGTTATTGAAATCAGGCAAACCTGTAGCAATTATTGTAAATAAATGGGACCTGTGCAGAGTAAAAGAAGAAAAATATGCAGATCGAATTAGAGAAGAAGTAGGATTTTTAGATTTTGCACCCATATTATTTATAAGCTCTGAGAAGAAAAAAGGATTAGATTCGATTTTTGATATTATCAAAGAAATGATCCGACAAAGAAAAGTAATTGCAACGACAGGAGAGTTGAATCGTCTGATCGAACATCTTGAAGCCGAGAATAATCCAAAAATGGCAAAAATATACTACGCTTCTCAAACATCAAGTAATCCTCCAACAATTACATTGATTGTTAAAAATAAAAAAAAAATGCATTTTGCAT
>CAZPTV010000518.1:0-1683 GCA_964589335.1 uncultured Bacteriovoracaceae bacterium | reverse complement strand
CCGAATAAAGAAAATGTGAAGCAAGTCGTTGTTACTCAAAATTGTATTTCAAAAGGTGAGAAGCCTTTGATTATTTTATCTGAAACAAAATCAAAAGCAGAAACAGCATAAAAAATCGAATTAAATCTCATTCGGGTATCCATTTCAATATATAGTGAAAATTTTGTTTTTTTTACTCGGAAAATTTTTCATTTTTCTAAAAACAAACTCCTTTAATTGACTTTAATCCAGTCTAATGTTGAAGTTTAAAGAAGGGGGACTTTATGACGACAAAAAAGTCTGACGACACTAGCAAGGAAGCGAAGAAAACCTCCAAAAGCAATGGAGCATTACAGGTACCGTTGCTACCATTACGGGATGTAATCATATTCCCACACATGGTGGTTCCACTTTTTGTGGGCAGAGAAAAATCTATTAACGCTCTTGAAGAAGCAGTTAATAAAAAAATGGATTTATTCTTGGTTGCGCAAAAACAAGCCGGAACAGTAAATCCAACTGAAAAAGACATTTACGAAGTTGGTACCTTGGGAACCATTCTCCAAATTTTAAAACTACCAGACAATACAGTAAAAGTATTAGTCGAAGGAAAAAAGCGCGCACGTATTAAAAACTTTGTTCCAAACGACCGTTATATGAAAGCGGAAGTAGAAGAGCTAAACGATGCGGGAAATCAAGGCGTTGAACTAGAAGCGCTCATCCGCTCTTTAAAAACAACATTCGAAGGTTACGTTAAATTAAACAAAAGAATTCCACCAGAAATGCTCATGAGTATTTCGACAGTAGAAGACCCATCACGTTTGGCTGATATCATCGTGGCTCATTTGAATTTGAAGCTTGAGGAAAAACAACAAATTCTTGAGTTGGTCGATGCGGGTAAGCGTCTTGAAAGATTGCTTGCACTTATGCAAGGTGAAATCGAAATTCTTCAAGTTGAAAAACGCATCCGCACACGTGTTAAAAAGCAAATGGAGAAAAGTCAGAAGGAATACTATCTCAATGAACAGATGAGTGCGATTCAAAAAGAGTTAGGCGAAAAAGATGAATTCAAAGCCGAACTCATGAATCTTGAAAAACAAATCAAATCAAAAAAAATGAACAAAGAAGCCACTGAAAAGGCTTTGCGTGAACTCAAGAAATTAAAAATGATGTCACCGATGTCTGCCGAAGCAACGGTTGTACGTAATTACATTGATTGGTTAGTAACAATTCCGTGGTCTGAAAATACAGAAGATCGACTTGATTTAAAACTTGCTGAAGGCGTTCTAGAAGAAGACCATTACGGCTTAGAAGAAGTCAAAGAACGTATTCTCGAATTTTTATCTGTGCGTTCATTAAATAAAAATCTTAAAGGTTCAATTCTTTGTTTTGCAGGACCTCCGGGAGTTGGTAAAACATCGCTTGCTCGATCCATTGCAAAAGCACTGAACCGTAAGTTTGTTCGCGCATCGCTTGGTGGAGTTCGTGATGAAGCTGAAATTCGTGGACATAGAAGAACTTATGTTGGAGCTCTTCCTGGAAAAATTATTCAATCCATGAAGAAAGCAGGATCAGTGAATCCTGTATTCTTACTTGATGAAGTCGATAAAATGTCGATGGATTTTCGTGGAGATCCATCTGCCGCTCTACTTGAGGTATTGGATCCAGAACAAAATAAAAATTTTGGAGATCATTACTTAGAAGTGG
>CAZPTV010000517.1:0-1685 GCA_964589335.1 uncultured Bacteriovoracaceae bacterium | reverse complement strand
TAACGATTCCGGCATATCGGTACCTATAAGGAGGAACGAACGTGAGTGCTGAATTTTCACCAACAAAAATGGCTCAAGAAATGAAACAAAATTGGAGTGCTAATCCGAGATGGAAAGGAATCACCCGCGAATATAGCGCTGAAGACGTTTTGAAATTAAAACCTTCAATTGGCGTTGAATATTCCATCGCAAAAAAAGGTGCTGAACGACTTTGGGATTTGATGAATAAAGATGAATATGTAACAGCGCTTGGAACTCTAACAGGTGCCCAAGCTGTTCAAATGGCAAAAGCCGGTATGAAATCAATTTATCTCTCTGGCTGGCAAGTCGCAGCTGATAATAATCTTTCGGGCAATACGTACCCCGATCAGAGTTTATATCCATCAAATTCAGTTCCTGCAGTCGTACGTCGTTTGAATAGTGCACTCATGCGAGCAGATCAAATAGCGGCTTCTGAAGGAAATCGAGATACGTATTGGTATCTTCCGATTATGGCAGACGCAGAAGCAGGCTTTGGTGGACCATTGCACGCATTCGAATTGATGAAGCAAATGATTGAAGCAGGCGCATCTGGAGTGCACTTTGAAGATCAATTGGCTGCAGAAAAAAAATGCGGACATTTGGGTGGAAAGGTTTTAATTCCAACCTGTAATTTTATTCGCACATTGGTTGCTGCGAGGTTGGCATCTGATGTGATGGATGTTCCGACAGTAATTGTTGCACGCACAGACGCTTTGGGTGCTACTTACTTGACTTCAGATATTGATCCACAAGATCGAAAATTTATAACCGGAGAAAGAACTCCAGAGGGCTATTATAAAGTTAAATGTGGAATGGAGATTACCATTCAACGTGGGCTTGCTTACGCACCTTTTGCTGACGTTCTTTGGTTTGAAACTTCAAAGCCAGACTTAAAAGAAGCAAAAGAATTTGCAGAAGCTATTCACGCAAAATTTCCTGGAAAACTTTTAGCATATAATTGTTCGCCATCTTTTAATTGGGAAAAAAATCTCGATGCTGCAACGATCGCTAAATTCAATAGTGAGCTTGGCAAAATGGGATATAAGTATCAATTTATTACTTTAGCTGGATGGCACTTAATAAATTATTATACATTCGATCTTGCGCAAGGTTTTGTAAAAAAAGGGATGCCTGCATATGTAAGCTTGCAGCATGATGAATTTGCTCGTGAAAAACAAGGATACACAGCAACGAAGCATCAGACAGAAGTGGGCACAGGTTATTTTGATGAAATTTTAATGACGATTACAAATGGAACTGCTTCGACATCAGCATTAAAGGGATCAACCGAGGCAGAGCAATTTCATCATCCATAAATTTTGAAATTATTTTCTAAAAGATAATAAAAGGCCACTAAACTAGTGGCCTTTTTTATTTTGGTATACCGATTGCTTTAGTCTTGAGTGTGGGCAAGGTTTTTTACTTCTTAAAAAAAGAAATACCACTCCTCTTCTTGGTTGGCCTTGCCCTCATTTCAATTTGTATTCATTTTAATACTAAAGGAAAAATTAAAGTTCATGAATTTCCAAATTCTAAATATAAAATATATGAAAAATACAATCCTTTTTCATTTCAAATCTTTAGGAAGTGGAGTGATAAATTTAAATTTTTGGCACATAAGTTAGATCCAAGTGGTGAAGTAGCAGGTATATTTCTAGGCGATG
>CAZPTV010000516.1:0-1687 GCA_964589335.1 uncultured Bacteriovoracaceae bacterium | reverse complement strand
CCGCAGCACCTACTTATACTGACGTAACAGGTTTATATACTACTGATCTTACAAAAAAAGATCATTTTACTTTTACTGCTGTTGGCTCAGACGATTTACTTGAATTTGTTTTACGGCAACCACTTAAACAAGATCCTTCAATTCGTGGTGAATTTCAAAGTAAGATTGCATTTTTTAGACTTATTCCTGAACTCGAGCACAAACATAGCGACTCTACAATTTCACGATATTCATTAGGACTTGGTCGTGATTTTCAGAAATTTAATTCTGCAGAAAACTATTTCAAACTTCGTACTTATCAACTCACTGCTCGTGGTGAACTTGAACAACAACAATCTAAAGTCTGGCGGTCATTTATTGGATTTGATAATCGATACAATTGGGCAAGATTGGATATTAGTTTTCCCAATTTTGTAAATGCAGGTGGAGTTCCCAATCCACTTTCTTCGGGAGAAAGAAGAACCGCAACAATTAGCAATAATGCCGTTCAAATAGGTGGCTATTGGAGAAATACTTTAAAATGGGAAAACTCAAATTGGACCTACTTACCTAATATACGTTTCGATTGGTTTAAAAATACAAATGAATATTTATTTCAACCCCGTCCTGCGATTCGATATGCATGGGATGAAACACTCACTTTACGTGGAGCAACTGGGCTCTATTATCAGCAACCACTCGAACAAGAGGTCGACTCAACATTTGGAAATCCTGATATAAAATCCCCGCACGCATTACATCTCACAATTGGGGCAGAAAAAGATTTTCGAGGTAGCGCTAAAGAAGGGTGGATCACTTCCTTAGATACATTTTATAAAAATCTTTATGATGTAGTTATTCCTTCCTCAAAAGTAATCCTTAAAGATACAAAACGAGTATTTGAAAATTACAATAATGAAGGCACAGGCCGTGTTTATGGCGCTCAAGCATCAATCAAATATGACTTTAGTCCGTGGAAAATGGGATTGAATTATACCCTCTCACGTTCTACTCGATGGACTCCAACACAAAATAATTATCCATATCAATATGATCAAACTCATAACGTGGGTGTTGTTGGATCTTTTGAATTAGAAAACTGGGAATTTGGTGCACGATTTAGATATGCAACAGGAAATCCTTACACACCTGTTGTTGGTGGCACATGGGATGCAGATGCGGATGTTTATGTTCCAAAACGTGGTGCGTTTTATTCACAAAGACTTGAACCATTTTATCAATTAGACCTCCGTATAGACAAAAAATGGATCTACAATACATGGATTTTATCTTTATACTTAGACATCCAAAACGTAACCAATCACCAAAATTTAGAACAAGTTGTTTACTCGTATGATTATTCGAAAAAAGAACAAATCTCTAGCTTACCCATTCTTCCTACTCTCGGTGTGAAAGGAGAATTTTAGATGAAACGTTTCTTAATACTCTTTCTTGTTCTCTTTATTTCTTGTACTAAATCTCAATTACCCGAATACAATAGACTCGATTCAATGCGAGTGCTTGCGCTAAAAGTAAATAATCCAGAAACTTCAATTGCTGCTTCCGTCACAATTACTCCAGTCATTAGTGATATTAGTGGTGGTGGTCGTACTATTACTTATTCAGCGCAAGCTTGCGCAGATCCGGGAATTGGAGTTGGTGCTTATCCTGATTGTAGCGGGAGCACAAGTATCTTAGATTTAGGCAC
>CAZPTV010000515.1:0-1689 GCA_964589335.1 uncultured Bacteriovoracaceae bacterium | reverse complement strand
AAGCCAATAATTGTATTGGAATCGCAGCTAAAATCACATCACTAAAATCATCTTCAAAATCATATTCAAGAAAATAATCAGAAAGCTTTCTTAACTGCTCATCTCCTTTATTTCCGATTGAAACAATTCTTCCGCCGCGTGCTTTTACTTCTTGAAGATTGGAAATAGTCTTATCAAACAATTCATCTCTTGGACAAATCACAACCATTGTCATTGTTGAATCGACCATTGCTATTGGCCCATGCTTAAGCTCACCGGCCGGATATCCCTCAGCATGTAAATAAGTAATCTCTTTCATTTTCAAAGCACCTTCGAGTGCAATTGGAAAATTTCTTCCTCGAGCTATATAAAGAAAACCTTTCGATTGATCGAGTGATTCTTTTGCAATTTTTTTAATTTTTGAATCAGTGTCTAATGCTGATTGAATTAAATGTGGAAGTCGTAAATAAAAATGTAAATTAAAAGGTGCTGATTTTGTTGGATTTTTAATTTGTCCTAAATATTCTCCCATCATCATGAGGGCTAATATTTGTGTCGTGAATGCTTTTGTGGATGCAACTCCAATTTCAGGCCCAGCTGCAGTGAAAAGTGTAAAATCTGCTTCACGAGCAAGGCTGGAACCGCGAACATTGCAAATAGCTGCTGTTTTAGCTCCCAATCGTTTAGCTTCTCGAAGAGCTGCCAAAGTATCCGCTGTCTCGCCTGATTGAGAAACGGCTAAAAATAAAGTCTCGTTTGTAATCACAGGCTCTCGATAGCGGTATTCACTTGCCAAATCTACTTCGACAGGAATTCGCGAAGATTTTTCGAAAATATATTTTCCGATTAAACCTGCATGCCATGCCGTACCACAGGCAACAATTTGAATACGATTTATTTTTTCAAAAACAGTTTTGAGTTCTTCAAACTTAATTTTACCTGAAGTTCGATCAATCAGACTATCGAGCGTATCTAAAACTGCGCGTGGTTGTTCGAAAATTTCTTTAAGCATGAAATGCGGATACCCAGCTTTGTCCATACTAGAAACAGTCCAATCTAATGTTGTGGGCATACGTTTGATAATTGATTTTACTGAAATGGGTTCGCGAAGACTATGAATTGTAATTCCACTCTGAGTACAAATAAGAAGGTCTTCATTTTCAAGATAAGTAATCTGGTTGGAATGCTCGATAATTGCTTGTGCGTCAGAGGCGACAAATGAGCCCTTTGCCTGTGAAGAGAATGCAGCCACTAGTGGAGTCCCGTTTCGAATTGCAAGAATACGATCTGGGTGTTTGTCGTTTACAACCACAATACTGCAAGAACCTTCAAGCTTTAAAAAAGCACTGCGGACAGCTTCATTAAATTCTTTACCATTTTTCATTTCATCTTCTACTAAATGTCCAAAAAGCTCAGAGTCTGTTTCTGAAATAATTTTATAACCTTTTTTTATTAATTCGATTCGAATTGAATCATAATTTTCTATAATTCCGTTGTGAACCAATACAGTCGTACCTGCACGATGTGGATGTGCATTGATTGAATTTGGCTTTCCGTGTGTTGCCCACCTTGTATGTCCTATGCCAATATTTCCATAAATCGTGGTTTGTTTTAAAATGGATTCAATATTTTCTAATTTGCCTTGTGCTTTAACAATTTCAAATGACTTTGCACCCCGCGCTGAATCCATAACGGAAATACCGGATGAAT
>CAZPTV010000514.1:0-1702 GCA_964589335.1 uncultured Bacteriovoracaceae bacterium | reverse complement strand
AAGCTGCCTGCTACTTTAGTAATTTATTGAGTTATTATCGTCATTGAAAGTCTTATCAGTATAGCAGACATCATCTATTTGGTTTTATAGAATAGTCATTAAATACCTATAAATAATAGTGTATTAATGACGATCATTTATAATAGAGGGGAGTTTTTTTAAATGATCTATAAATTTTCAATATTTTTTTGCATTTTAAATTTCATTACATCTTCTGTAAGTGCTGACTATACATTAGATCATGCAGTCCTTGATCATCGACATGTACAAGATGCAGAAAACTTTATCACTAAACACTTCAAAACAGAAAGCGGAGAATATTCTGTTGAAAAAGTTACTTTATTCATTGAGCGTCTTCAATTTGAACGTGAAGAGCTTGCGCGTGATATGTATGAAACAAAAATAATTGAAAGATTGAATTATGATATTTCAGATATTTCAAGTGCAAAGGATGATGCAAAAGATGAATTAAATTCTAAAAAAAATGCATTTCTTAAAGGTTACGACAAGGTATTGATCCCTAGAATATCTGAATTACTTAAAGCTGTTAATGATAAAAAAGATAAAACAACTTGTGATGCCATTGTTCAAGATTTCATAAGAATGTATATCGTATATTATGCACCTGAAATCAAACGACATCCATGGATGCTTGATCTTCAGCCAAAAACTGCAATTCGATTTCTTACTGGATTTAAATATAATAAAACTAATAATGAAAAAGTAGAATCAAATAATTTAATTGTAGATGATGCAAACCAAAAACAAATTGCAAAATGTTTAAATGTTAATATTGATATCGGTACATACTTAACACAAAATCAAATTGAAAGTTTAGTAAACTGCTCGTTTGATATTTCAAAATTAAATCCTGGAAAGTCACCCTATTGGCATGTAATGGATGATCATGCAATACGTGAAGCAAAAAACCTACATGAAGAATATTTTCCAAAAGATGATGAACAGATGTATTTTCAAAATATTCGTCTATCTGGACAAGGTTCACCAAAGTTAACTGAGTATGTACTGCGCAATGGAAAAAAGGTTAAATACAAAGTAAAATTTGGTTACGAAGTACACACCAGTATTGCAGCGTCCATACTAAGTAAACTGATGGGATTTCATCAGGATACTTTTCAACCAAGAAAAGAGCTTAAATTATATCTTAAGAATACTACTTATGAGTCTTTCATCACCCAATGGAGAAGAAAATACGATACAAATTTTAAAAATTTTGACATCTTCATTAAGGAACATGGTGGAACAAAAGGAAATGAGTGGGTTGTGCTCAAAGATATTGTGCTTAATACTTTGGCAGAACCCGATACAGATAGACTTGATGGATATCTTACAACGTCTTGGGATTTAAATAATCGGCGAGAACATAGAGCTTCAATACTTTGGTTGGGCTTTATGAATATTATTGATACTAAACCAAGTAATTATCTTGTTAAGCTTAAAAATCTAGCGAATGGAGAGATTGAACCACAATATATGCTTGCGGATACAGGCATGTCATTAGTTTATGGATATTCTGCCAGATTTCCGTTACAACTCTTAAAAAATTGGACCTGGAGTGTGAATGCTTTTCATCCAAGTTTTCTTAAATTCAATAAAAAACAAGTGACTATCGGAACCATTGGTTGGACACCTTTTGAAACGACCACATACAATGATGTCAAATGGATGGCTCGTAAAATTG
>CAZPTV010000513.1:0-1706 GCA_964589335.1 uncultured Bacteriovoracaceae bacterium | reverse complement strand
AAGAAATCGCAACCAGATAAAATAAAGATAAATACGATTGAAATTAATGAATTGAATAAACGTTTTCTGTACATAAGCGCATCCATGCCCTTTCCATCACTCATGTAACTATTCGGTTGATTTTTCTGAGGTCTTTAGACACGGGTCAATTTAGAACGGAAAATTATTCCTAGAACTAAACGTTGGCTACGTCTTGGTCTGTAATGCCTAATAAATATAGGATTGATGCTAAGGTTTTTTGATTGATTGATGCAGAAGCAGCTTCTCTCGTTTTTGCTTTTGCATTAAATGCGACACCTAAGCCTGCTTTTTTAAGCATAAGGATGTCATTCGCACCATCTCCTATTGCAATGGTAGACTCTAATGGAATACCTTCTTGTTGTGCAATCATTTCTAATAAATCAGCTTTTCGTTGAGCATTTACAATCGGTCCTTCAACTAAGCCCGTCAGTTTACCATCTTTTATTTGTAAGACGTTGGTATACACATAATGGAGTCCTAATTTAGACTGAAGTTTTTTACCAAATAAACTAAAACCCCCTGAAATCAATGCTATTTTATATCCTAATTTCTTTAATGTATGGATGAGTATTTCTGCACCATCTGTTAGAGGTATTCTATCTGCAAATTCATGTAAAAGTTTTTCGGGTAATCCTTCTAATAAAGCGACTCTTTGTTTTAAGCTTTCATCGAAATCAATTTCACCTGCCATGGCTTTTTCTGTAATTGCACTCACTTCTTTTCCTACACCATACAACTTTGCAAGTTCGTCAATGACTTCAATTTGTATCAATGTTGAATCCATATCCATGACGACTAGATGTTTTGCTCTTCGATATAAGTTTTCTTTTTGTACAGCAATATCTAGACTTGGCTGTGAAGTTGATATTTTTAAAAGATTTGTTTTAAGTTGGTTTAAATCAATTTTAGAATTTGTATATAAGATCATTTCAACGCAGGACAATCCACGCTCATTTAATTTTCGTATACTATCTATATTCACGGACTGTTCAGCTAAAACCTTTGCAACTGAACTAATATGTTTAGGTAATATTTTAGATGCTAATAACGTCACTACAAATTGAGATGATGGTGCTCTTAAAAGGGTTTCACCGTTGATCGATTTATAATCCATATTCAAATCAAGCTCTTTTGTTTTGAATAATAAATCTTTAATTATAGTATCGTAATTAATTTTATAATTGAATTCTAAAACCATAGACAATGAAAGTTGACCGTATGTAACCGATTGTTCCAAATCAAGCAACCCAACGCCTTCTTGATTTAAAATATCTGTCAGTACGCTGGTAATTCCAGGTTTATCTTTTCCTGTAATTGTAACGATTGTTTTCTTTTTTGGATCTTCCACACTTTTATTTTACAGCTGAGTTCTTAGTAGAATCAACCTTTTTTAATCGTAAACGATGAACTAAATTACGATATTGCTTACGCAACATGATTGGATAAGGTTCACCTGTTAATGATGCTGATAAATTACCCGAATACAAACCATCGACAATCCGTTCAACATCCATTTCAGTATTTGACTTTGCAAATGGTCCACACAATGTGTCCCAATCGTTAATAATTTCTCTCTTCAAAGTACATTCAATGGCAAATGCCTCTGCTTCGCCACCTTTACTCGCAATTCTTTGGTTTACAAATTTTTCTACTTCTTCATGTTCTTCAGCTTTTTCAAGTACTGG
>CAZPTV010000512.1:0-1713 GCA_964589335.1 uncultured Bacteriovoracaceae bacterium | reverse complement strand
GCTAAACCCGTAATGGAAGGTAAAGCAATGCTTTTCAAAAAATTAGCTTCCATCGACGTATTTGATATTGAGTTAAATGCTAGTGATCCAGAAGATGTAATCAAAGCATGTAAAATGCTTGAACCAACAGTTGGTGGAATTAATTTAGAAGATATAAAAGCACCTGAATGTTTTGAAATTGAAGAACGCCTAAAAAAAGAGTTAAAGATTCCTGTGTTTCACGATGACCAACATGGAACAGCGATCATTAGTGGAGCAGCACTTTTGAATGCTCTCGTTATCACTAAAAAGAAAATTGATAAAATCAAATGTGTATTTATTGGGGCTGGGGCTGCATGCATTGCAAGTGCAAATATGTACTTGAGTCTGGGTGTGAAAAAAGAAAATTTAATCATGGTTGATATTGATGGCGTAATATTTAAAGGTAGGAAAGTAGGTATGAATTCCTATAAAGAAAAATTTGCTTTAGATGTGCCTTTGCGCACTTTAGCTGATGCCATGAAGAATTCTGATGTTGTTGTAGGGCTTTCTGCAAAAGGTGTGATTCAGAAAGAAATGATTGCATCTATGGCTAAAGATCCAATTGTATTTGTTATGGCAAATCCAGAACCTGAAATTATGCCTGAAGAAATTTATGCAGTTAGGAAAGATGCTATTATTGCCACCGGAAGAACGGACTATCCAAATCAAGTGAATAATGTTTTAGGTTACCCATCAATTTTTAGAGGTGCATTAGACACTCATGCAGTTTCGATTAATGAAGAAATGAAAAAAGCTGCAGTCTATGCACTTGCAGAATTAGCTAAAGAAGATGTACCAGAAAACGTTTCACGTGCTTACGGGGGTGCAAATTTTTCATTTGGTAAAGAATATTTAATTCCAAAACCGTTTGATAGAAGAGTATTATTGAATGTGGCCCCTGCTGTAGCAAAAGCAGCTATGGAAACTGGCGTTGCACGCAAACAGTTAGATTTAAAAGTATACAAAGAAAGTTTAGAGCAACTTTCTGGTGGTACATTTATGGCAATGAAAAACATTAAGAAACAAGCACTAAAAACAGGAGAAAGAAAAACTTTGGTTTTTCCTGAAGGGGATAATCCAAAAATTCTTAAAGCCTGTGCTGCAATAAGGGAAGATGGAATTGCAGAGCCTATACTTCTGGGTCGCGTCGAGAAAATTAAAAGTAAAATAAGTGAACTAGGTTTAGATGAAGAACTTTTAAATGTAAAAATTATTCAACCTTCACTCGCTGATAATCTTGATAATTATTCATCTATATGGGCTAAAAAACGTGAAAGAAAAGGCCTGACATTTAATTTAGCTACACAATTAATGAAAAATCCAAGTTATTACGGCTGTATGATGGTTGAGCAAGGTGATGCTGACGGAGTTGTAAATGGAATTTCCCAAAGTTATCCTGAAACAATAAAACCAGCTATACAGATTATTGGAGTAGATAAAGATAGAAAATTAGCTGGAATATATATGCTCATTTTCAAAAGAAGAACTGTATTTTTTGCAGATACAACTGTGAATATTGATCCTTCAAGTGAAGATCTAGCAGACATTGCAATCCTTACGGCTGATATGTCCCAACATTTTGTTACAGAAAAGCCAAAAGTTGCAATGTTGTCATTCTCAAATTTTGGCAGTAATAAACATCCGATTGCAGAAAAAGTTGCACGAGCCGCTGAAATCGCTAAAAAGAAAAGA
>CAZPTV010000511.1:0-1721 GCA_964589335.1 uncultured Bacteriovoracaceae bacterium | reverse complement strand
GCTATCGAGCGATTCAACAATCTCTTTACTAATCTTTTCGAGTTGACTTATTTTATGACGACCTTTTTTAAGTTCTTCAACCATTTGACCAGACAATAAGGCCATTGCTAGCATTGCCGTTGGAAGCATTACTAGTTGCGGCGATCGAAACGCAGCACTTAATTCCTGCTTTGATATCACTACTAAAATATACAATACCGAAGATAAAATCGACGTTATCAATGCACCTCTGCCTTGCGCAACTAATGCTGAAAAAATAATATTGATGAAATAAAAAATCACATAGTATTGATCAAAAGATTCTGACTTGTAGAGTAATGCGGTGGTAAAAATAATATCATATGCAATCTGACTGTACAGAAACGATTGAATATTTTTAATATGATCAAATAAAAGTACAAAAAACGTGGTCATTAAAAATGAAAAAAATATTAAATAATATATTGAAATTGAATTTGAAAGAGCAACACTACCCGCTTGCATATAAAAAGTGGTCGATATTAAAACCGTAAATAAAAGACCAAGTCTTAAATAAATATAAAAACTAAATTCTTTATATATTTTCTCTTTCACTATCCACCACCGCCTGCCATTTGAAATACAGGCATATACATGGCTATCAACATTCCACCAACGATTCCCCCTAAAACAACAATCATTATGGGCTCGATTAACTTAGTCATATTATTGATCAAGTTTTTTGATTCTTCTTCATACCAATCAGCCACCTTGTCGAGCATTTTATCTATGTTTCCTGTATTTTCTCCAACTGAAACCATTTGAGTGGCCATCGAAGGAAAATATTTTATTTTTCTCATTACATTCGAAAGCTTGTCACCTTGTTCAATTTCTTTTTTAATTTGAACTAAACCATCTTCAACAGCAGCATTTCCAGCTGATCGCCTACAGATTTCAAGCGCTTCTAATAAAATTACTCCACTTGATAAAAGCGTTTGCATCGTTCGAGCAAATCGGGCAACTGCAATTTTATTTAATAAAGGCCCAAATAACGGCATATTAAAAACCATATAATCAATTGCTCTGCGGCCTTCTTTTGTGCGGTAATAAGATATTAAGGAATATACCGCTATACCCATACCCGCTAAAATATATATAATATTATTTTGAAAGAAATGGCTGATATCTACAACTTGTTGTGTAATCCAAGGTAACTTTTTACCACCTTGTTTTAAAAATTCTTCAAATTTAGGAATAACGACAACCATCATGACTAGAATAACTAAAATCGAAACAGCTAACACGATTACCGGATACACTAACGCACTCACTACCATTGCTCTTAACTTAGCTGCATCTTCGAGATATTTTGCAAGTCGAGTTAAAATTTCATCTAATTTACCTGATTTTTCCCCTGCATTGACTAAATTCACATATATTTCATCAAATATTTTTTTATTTTCTTTCATCGATTCCCAAAGGAATTGACCGCCTGTGATTTTTTCTTTCATCGATAGAATCACACTCCGCATTTGACTGACTTTCATTTGTTCGCCGACAATTTCTAGCGATTGAACAAGAGGAACACCAGATGATAATAATACCGCTAGCTGCCTCGTAAAAACTAAAACTTCTTTCTGTGAAACGCTCCCACCAAATAATGCACCTAAATCGGTTTCCATTAAACTTGGTTTTATGATTTTTACAGGTCGTAGCCCTTGCGATCGAAGTATAATTCTTACTTCACCTTCATCTTTTGCAGT
>CAZPTV010000510.1:0-1728 GCA_964589335.1 uncultured Bacteriovoracaceae bacterium | reverse complement strand
TGTTATTTCTTCTCTCGTTGGATCTAAAGCAAATGTTCCCGAAAGTGCATAAGCAACAACAATTTCTGGACTTGCAATAAACGCATTGGTTTCTGAATTTGTATCATTTCTTCCCGGAAAATTTCGATTAAATGATGTGATGATTGAATTCTTTTCACCTTGTTTAATATCGTCGCGCTTCCATTGTCCTATGCATGGTCCGCAAGCATTCGATAATACAACGGCTCCAATCGCCTCTAGATCTTTCATCTGACCATCTCGTTTGATCGTTTGATAAACCTGTTCAGAACCTGGACTTACCATGAGTGGTACAGAAATTTTTGCACCTTGCTTTGTTGCTTGCTTTGCAACATCTGCAGCTCTTCCCATGTCTTCGTATGAAGAATTTGTACAAGAACCAATTAAAGCGAACGTCAAATTCACAGGATAATTATTTTTCTTAGCATCTTCAAACATTTTAGAAATTGGACGTGCTAAATCAGGTGTGTGAGGTCCAACGACATGTGGTTCAAGTGTGTCTAAATTAATTTCTATTACGCGATCATAAAATTTTGCCGGATCTTTTTCGACTTCAGCATCAGCTACCAATAGATCTTTATTGGCATCGCAAACTTTTACAAGTCCATCGCGACCTGTTGATTTCATGTATTTCGCCATACGCTCATCGTAAGGGAATACTGAAGTCGTTGCTCCGTGCTCAGCACCCATATTGCAAATGGTTGCTTTACCCGTACAGCTAATCGAGGCACAACCAGATCCAAAATATTCTACAATGTGATTCGTGCCACCTTTAACAGTTAAAATTTCACAGACTTTCAAAATTACATCTTTAGGAGATGTCCAGCCCTTCATTTTGCCTGTTAATTTTACACCGATTAATTTTGGATGTTTTACTTCCCAAGCTAGTCCAGACATGGTTTCTGCAGCATCAGCACCACCCACACCGACAGCAACCATTCCTAAGCCGCCTCCATTTGGTGTATGCGAATCAGTCCCTATTATTAGTCCAGCAGGAAAAGCATATTGCTCTAAAACAACTTGGTGAATAATTCCCGCACCTGGTCCCCAAAATCCAATTCCATATTTACTACATGCAGAACTTAAAAAATCGTAAACTTCTTTATTCTCAGAGTTTGCAACCTTAAGATCGTCTGATGATCCTTTATATGCGCGAATCAAGTGATCACAATGTACCGTTGAAGGTAATGCAACTCGATCACGACCTGATTGCATAAATTGTAAGATTGCCATTTGTGCCGTTGCATCTTGCATCGCAACCCTATCTGGTCTTAATCTCAAAGTCGCAGATCCGGGCTCTAGTTTTTGATTTTGTGGATCATCGAGGTGACCCAAAACAATTTTTTCTGCTAACGTTAAAGGACGATTTAAACGTTTGCGAACCACATCCAGATTCTTTCTTGTGCGATCATAACTTTTTTTAACTAGTTCTTCTGTTGTATCAACATTCGATTTTGACATTTTTTCTCCTTCTTTGAGGTTGCAATAATTCTAACTTAGGGTTCTATTAATTAGAAGAGAGAGTATACGAAAAGATATGAGTATTCAAAATTTCTCGCCCCGCTTCTTAAAAGCACAAGTCGTTTTTCAACTCGGAGAAACTACCTACGATATGGGCGAACAAATGTTTAATCCATCAGGAGTCCCAGGAATTAAATGGGATCGCTTTGATGTATTAGAGACAATTGGAAAAAAAGTTTCAGTATATCT
>CAZPTV010000509.1:0-1735 GCA_964589335.1 uncultured Bacteriovoracaceae bacterium | reverse complement strand
AAAGCACTTCTTCGTTACATTCAGAAAAGAGAAAAACTTTACTAATCACTCAGTGTTTAATTAGCTGCATATACTTCTCCGAAAATTCCTTCGCCTCCGCCTCCGTCTTTGCCTCAACAATTATCCGTACAATCGGTTCTGTATTCGACTTTCTGAAATGAACCCAGTGACTTTCAAAATCAACTCGTAGTCCATCTTCGTTGTTTATTTTTTGATTTGAAAAGTGACGAGTCAACTTGTTTATAATTTCATCAGGATTTTCAGTCACATCGATTTTCTTTTTCGAAATGAAATACTGAGGAAGTTCATTTTTTAATTCTGATAAAGACTTTCCATAATCCGATAAATGTTGAAGTGTTAATGCTATTCCAACCAAAGCATCTCTTCCGTAATGTAATTCTGGAAAAATTACCCCGCCGCTTCCTTCACCGCCAATAACCGCATCAACTTCTTTCATCTTCTTTACCACATTTGCTTCTCCCACCGGTGAACGAAATACAGAGCAACCAAATTTTGCTGCGATATCATCTACTGCTCTGGTTGTTGAAAGATTTACAACTACATTACCTTTCTTACGCGAAAGAATAAATTTAATAACCTGAGTAATTGTATTTTCTTCAATAAAAGGTTCACCTTTATCTGTAATCAAAACCAATCTATCGACATCAGGATCGACTACAATTCCTAAGTCAGCCTTTGCATCTTTTACTTTTTTCATAGTCTCAGTTAAGTTCTCAGGCAGAGGTTCAGGAAGCCTTGGAAAGATTCCGGTTTTTTCACAATTCATTTCTATTACTTCACAACCAAAATCCTTTAAAAAATCGGGAAGCACAAATGCACCCGCACCGTTTACACAATCCAAAACTACTTTGAATCTTCTTTTCCGGATTTCATCCAAATAGATAATCCCTAAATCCAGTACAGCATCAATATGATTTTGAGTACCTTGTTTGTACTCAGTTCTTTTTCCAATCCTATCCCATGATTTATAATCAGATCGATTTTTATCTAAATAACCTTGCATTATCTTGAACTCATCAGGTGAAAGAAACTGACCAGTTTTGTTAAGAAGTTTCAGAGCATTCCACTCATTTGGATTATGACTTGCAGAAATTGCTATTCCACCATTTGCATTTAATTTTTTTACATTGAATTGCACAGAGGGTGTCGGACAAATTCCGATATCTATAACATCAATGCCTTTAGCAAGCAAAGTTCCTGTAGTAATTTGATTAACCATTTCTCCCGTGATTCTTGCATCTCTTCCGATCACTACTTTACCTGATCCCACAAAATCAGCATATGCATTAGTATGCTTAACAATTACTTCCGGTTCTAATCCATCACCAACGATTCCACGGATTCCGGAAATGCTTGACATCAAAGTACCCATTAATTTCCTTTTATTTATTTAAGCTTAAACAGATGTGCAAAGATAAATATTTGCTAATTGAATTTTTGAATTTAATTTTATACAGCTCTTCATTTAAAATTAGTATTCGTTGAAAAGTAAAATCAAAAAGATAAATGACCTGTTAGTGAAGCATTTCGGCGTTCCAGACAGACCTGCTAAACTTCCAAATCCTGTAGATACACTAATAGCAACTATCCTTTCGCAAAATACAAATGATAGAAATTCATATCGTGCATATCAAAATCTAAAGTCAAAATATAAATCCTGGAAAGAAGTAGCTGAAATTCCCAGGATACAAATTGAATCTACCATAAAAGTTGC
>CAZPTV010000508.1:0-1737 GCA_964589335.1 uncultured Bacteriovoracaceae bacterium | reverse complement strand
GTCGCCGTTGGTGAGATTGGTTTGGATTATTATTACAACCACTCACCCAAAGAAATTCAAAAAGCTGCATTTCATAGACAATGTGAATTAGCTTTAGAATGGAACAAACCCATCGTCATTCATTCTCGAGACGCAGAAGATTGTCTGTTAAATGAATTAAAATGGTTCGCACCCCAATCAAAACGAAAGGGAGTGATCCATTGCTTTTCTGGAACCCAAAATTTTGCAGAAGAATGCCTTCGTTTAGGATTCTATATCTCGTTTTCAGGCATTATTACGTTTAAAAACTCAGAACCAATTCGTAACATAGCAAAAACAATACCTCTTGATAGAATTTTAATAGAAACCGATGCTCCTTTTTTGGCACCGGTTCCCTTTCGTGGAAAAACCAATCAATCTTCCTATCTTATTGAAACTGCTAAAAGTTTGGCAACCACACTTGGCATTAGTCTAGAATTACTATCTGAAAGCACTGTAAAAAATACCAAGCAATTGTTTAATATCTAAGGTTGATATTTACGACGCGTCTTGGTAAAGATTTTTTATGAAGTTTAGGAAGTACAGCTCAAGAGTCTTATTTCTTTGGATTCTAACCTCACTTGCTATGAATCACGAACCATTAATAGGCTTACAAAATTCACCACAAAAACAGCCCGCTACCGACCTTCCAAAACTAAAAGAAATTGATTCTTTAAAAAAACTGCAAGATTTAACTTTTGAACTTCAAATACTGGACCTACAGCTTAAAAATCGTCAAGACGAGGAAGTTGAAAATAAAATTAAAAATTCGATGGATTGGATACAAAGTCGTTCGCAAGAAATCGTAAAACAATTTGCAGTATTCCGATCTTATCAAAACACACTCATCAGAGAATTCACTCAATTTGCAAAAAAATCAGGTTCTTCACTCAACATTCAATCGTCTGAATATGATCACATTGATACACTGCTGGAGTCGGGGGCAATTGATGCGGGAATGCTGACATTAAAATCAAATTGGTTAAACCCTGATACGGGCAATCTTATACCCATTGAATATGAATTTGCTCGTTTATCATCAATTCGGATGGGACATACCGTTGTATTAAATATTAAATTACCAGAAGCAATTCATAAAAATTTTTGGCATAAAATCAGACAAACCACAGAAGCTTCTAAACGAATTGAAGAAATTAATTATGCATTTCTTAAAGCTAAAGAATTAGCCATTGCATTCTACAAAGAAAGCCATTTAAAACTATACCATACCTTTGAAGATAAACGCTTTGATCTACTATCAAAACTCAATCAAGCACACCGTCTTCTTATAGAAATTAATAAATCAAATAACGTTGCAAAGCTTCCCCATCAATATGCTCAACTCTACAATCATATTCTGGATCAGATTTTAAGTTTTGGAGTCAATGTTTCTTACTCTGGCAAAGAGCGAGACTTCAATATTCAAGGATTCTTACTCGCCGAGACCCCTGAAGAAGCGCTCAATATAGTAGAAAATTTAAAGTTCAAAATTACACCAGAGCAAATTCAAGCAAATTCATTAAACGGTTCATAACCTTACTTGCAACAATCATCCGCATGCTCATGCGAATGTTCGTGTTCATCATGAGTATGATTTTTAACAGCATATAATTTTAAAATCAGTTGTCTCATAAGTAGTACGATCATTATCCAAGCGCTCATCACTTCAATCCACCCAGGAATATGAAATGAAAAAGATTGTGATGATGCATTTGGCAT
>CAZPTV010000507.1:0-1741 GCA_964589335.1 uncultured Bacteriovoracaceae bacterium | reverse complement strand
AACAAGATCCAAACTAAGTAAATTAAAGTAGTTCTGATTTAAAATTCAAACGCAAAAGAAACGTAAGGGTAAACCCTAGAGATGAATTTTTTGATGTTGAATGTTTTATCGGTATAGTTGATTCCAGCTACTTTTTCATCTTTTGAAGTTTCGCTGCTGAAAGAATTATAATTATAAATCAGTGATGGACCAATTCTTAATACTTGAGTGACTTCAAATGTATATCCTAGATTGATTTGTAGTGCGAGGCTAGTTTTGTCTTTAACGGTTTGGTCAGATGTTACGGGACTTGAACCATATAAGGTATGCTCAGTGTATGAAGCTAATGGGAACCAGGTGCCAATTAAGTGTAGACCGGAATATACTGCGCCAACTGAGGGACCAAATTGAATATAGCGTGTCGTAGCCTCATAGCTGTCATTTGCATTATCGGATTTTGGACTTTTAAATTCAGACTTGTCGTATCTAAACGTAGCTCCTAGTAAAACAATATCAAATTTTATCATTGCTGAAGTGTTTGTATTATAACTGAACATAGTAGAAGACGGTGGTCTTTTATCGTTAAATGAACCAGAATTATCATTTCCGAAAGTAGGGAAGATACTTTCTTGTATGTAAAAACCTGAAAAACCAAGTTTTGGAAATATTAAAAATATTAGTATAAAAAACAATTTAAATGATTTCATAATTTTTCAGTTTGGATATCGTAAACAATATATTTCTGAAAGATTTCTGCATTTTTCTTCAAGATCGAGTCCATAGCCAATTAAGAATAGATCTTCAATTTTTCTTCCGACGTATTTAACGGGAGTATCGATCAATCGTTTGCCTTGTTTGTCTAGAAAAGTCATCACTTCTATACTTTTTGGATTTGATGCTTTGATCCGATCATAGAGAAATCTAAGTTTTCTTCCTGAGTCGATGATTTCTTCAACGATGATGACATGTTTGTCTTTTACGTCAACCGTGAGATCTTTTAGAATCGTAACGGTACCAGAACTTTTAAGTCCTGATTGAGATTCATTGGTTGCTTGTGAAGTCATGCGAACAAAGTCAACCTCGACATCCATTTTGAGTTGCCTTGAAAGATCGGCAATGAATATACAACATCCCTTTAAAACACCGACGAGAACTACTTTTTCATCTTTATAATCACGATTGACTTGATTTGCGAGACTTTCAACGATCGATGAGATATCGGTCTCATTTAAATATTTCGTAAAAGTATTATCGTCTATAAAAGGAGAATCATTTTTCATATATTATTTCCATTCCTTAGTATTTAAGTTCCAGATTTCATCTTTGAAATTGTGTCTTTTATCTTCCCCATACTGGCAAGACCTTTCATTGCTAAAAAGGATGCAACCTCAGAGCCACCTGCAGTGAGAACACCAAAATATCCACCAGTCATTAACGATAAAAAGCCTGCATGGAGTTTGACTTTGATTTTTTGATCTTCATGCTCTGAAAGCATTTTTTCAAATATTCTTAATCCAATCTGACCAATGCTATCAAACTCACTGTGAATGATTTCATCTGCTGATTTTTTTGGAAGTGTGAAAGTTAAATCTGCACTTGAAGGGACTCCTTCTAAAACTAAATTTTTTCCACCTTTTTTTGTGAATGTGTAGGACATTTTTGCGGGACCGTCGATGATCAGTATTTCAATTTCTCGACCATCTTTTATGCTATATGCAGCACGCATGGAGAGTGTATTTTATTCAAAAAATTTTTTTAAATC
>CAZPTV010000506.1:0-1749 GCA_964589335.1 uncultured Bacteriovoracaceae bacterium | reverse complement strand
TTAATTCACGTCCACAGAGACTTGCGATGACTAACCCAAATCCCCAATGAATCCAACCCATCACGATGGAGAATAAACTTAACCAGTAAATTGCAGAAGCTTGAGATTTTGGAATGCTTGCTAATTTATGAATTAATTTTCTAATGAAAGTAGATTCAGCAATTGCTTCACCAGTAACAACAATGAAAACCATTTGCATCGCAAAACTTAAAAGTTCCCAAAATCCCTTATTCCAAAACTTCAGTAATTCATATGGCTTTGCAGGTGTAAACCAGATCGACAGACCAAAAGTTAAAAGTGTCAAAAGTAGAACGAGAACAAAGGGATCGGGCATGAAGGCGCGAATAAACTTTTCACATCGTTCTCCAAATTTCTCGAGCATGGCATCAGAATTGCTCAAAGATGTTTGGAGGTCAAATAAATATGTCAGATATTAATCGAGTAATTTTAAAAGGTAGAATCGGAAATGAGTTAGATTTAAAAAAATCAGCACAAGATGTTTCATATTTGAAGCTATCAATTGCTACAAATTCATTTCGAGGAGATACGAAAGAAAAGTCCACGCATTGGCATCGGGTAATTGTGTTTGGTGCGCAAGCAATTGCTTGTGCTACGCATCTTCGAAAGGGCTCAGAAGTCTTAGTGGAGGGCTCGTTAGAAGTTAGGACGTTTACTGGATCTGATGGTCAGAAAGTAACTCTACGCACAGTACGTGCACAGTCTGTTTCATTTCTAGGTGGATTTAAAAAAGTAGAGTTATTAGAGAACGGCGTAGCAGAAGATGATGTGATTTATCCTCAGGATGAGAATCATGCATTAGCAGGTTAGGTTAATCAAAAAAGCTGCGGCATGAGGAGGCTGCAGCTTTTTTGAAGTCTCCATGTTATAAACAGACTATGTTTTTTGTAAAAGATCCCTATGAATTTCCAAAGAGCTTGTCTGATACAATTTGCAAAACTGTATTCGGGACAGAAAATCCATCAAATCAAGAATTAAAATCTTTAGAGTCAGCTTTTATTAAAATTTGGAACGAATTAGCAGTACAGCGCGGGCAGGTGAGCACTGAAAGTCACTATTCATTTGATACGAAAAAAGCAAAGGCATACGCCGCATATTATTTAACAGCAAATTGTTTAAAATCTTATTTTGTGTTTGATGAGCTTAAACGATTCGGGGTTTTAGAGGGAATGAATAAAATAAATGTACTCGAGTTCGGGTCCGGTCCAGGTACTGCGGCTTCGGGTTTGTTGCATTTTTTAAGCGAGAGTACATATAAATTAAACTACGTTGGTATTGACCAGTCAAAAAAATTTACTGAAATTGCCAGTGATTTGATTTTTCAATTAAAAAACCAATACAAATGCGAGACTTCAAAATTTGAATTTATTTCGGATCAAAAATGTAGTGAAAATATATCGAAATTTATAAGCGAAAAAAGACCTAATTTTATAATATTTATGAATTCTATTGCAGAGATATTTTCTGAACTAGAATTGAGAAAGAAAAAATTTTTAGAATGGGTAGAATTGCTTACGATTGCTGCTAAGAAAACGGGTGAGAAAAAAATAATAATTTTTATTGATCCAGGATCAAAAATTTCTTCCCGCGAACTACTAGCTTTACGGGATAGCGTATTAACTAATCCGGAAGTGCGAATATTAACCCCGTGCTTATCGAATAGAAAATGCGGTGCCTATCAAGACATTAAGGAATGGTGCCATGAGGATGTTGAATGTGTTTTTCCGGAAT
>CAZPTV010000505.1:0-1755 GCA_964589335.1 uncultured Bacteriovoracaceae bacterium | reverse complement strand
ATTGATATACTCCTAAATTATTAAATTTCACTAATACAATATCACCTGAGCCAGCATTTGCTTCACCTAAACTGCCATAAGTTGTACCAGTGCAAAAAATATTATTGTTAGAATCTACAGCAATTGCAATACAACGATCGACATTATTTGCCTCGCCTCCTGACATTGTTACACTTCCTATTTGTGTAATAAAATCAATATCTCCTGAATCATTTGTTTTTGTAATAAATATATCATCTTGTGCCCCACCTCCATGAGCTTCAGACATATCTCCAGTGGTTGCACCTGCGCATAGTGGTTTGTCACCATGCAAAGTCAATGTATAGCATATTTCTGATCCAAGATTTCCAGGAACAGATACTGAGCCATACTGTCGAATCCATTGCAATACACCGGTAGAATCAAACTTAGCAATAACCGCATCAGTTCCACCTCCGATTGGTTCAACTAAATTACCGGACGTGTAACCTGTAATATAAATATTTTCTCCACTATCCACTCGAATATCATAAGCGTATTCGTCTCCGCTTTGATCTCCACCAAACGTTGAAATTGCAGTTTCACCTATTTGTGAAACCCATAAAAAAGCCCCATCAGAGTTCAACTTTGCTATGAAAATATCGGGGCTTCCAGCTGAATTACTATCTGCTAGAGAACCATCGGTAAATCCTGCGATAAATATATTATCATTCGAATCAATAGTAATAGAATTTACACGCTCTCCACCTGTAGCATCTAGATATAAGGCATTAGCAGTTTCGAAGCCAATTTGTGAAACCCACATTAAATTTCCAGATGCATCATACTTTGCTACAAATGCATCTGTTCCACCTGCATTCGTTTCACCGATGTTTCCAGATGTATAAGAACCACAATAAATATTACTTTGTGAATCTTTTGCAATTGCCGTACAACGATCGGTACTCGATGCATCTGCGTATCTTGGTAGAGTTTGCCTTCCAATTTGTTTTATTAACGTTGGATATGAAATCCAATTTGAAGCGCTTCTTGTAATTATACTGCCATCAAGATCAATCCATTCTGGACGATTAAAATTTGATGTGCATCCCGAAGTAAAAACGATCGCAATCACAACAATGGCAATTGTGAAAAAATAATTAATTAATTTTTTGGATTTGCTTAATTTGAAAGCCATCCAAAAATACCCCCCGCAAACGTTCCACATTATTAACATACTAATTTTATCAAATAATTTATGATTTTCATAGGCTTACAGATTTCAGCAAAACTTGAAAAAGAATCAGAACTTATTACTTTGGTATTAAACACTACACATTCGTTATTGATCTACTAGGCAGTTTTTTCCTATTACAGTACCTTGTTTGTCTTTTAAAAATAATATTACTCCTAAATGCTCAATGCCCCGTCCATGGGGCACGCGCATCGCATCCTGCATGCGCGATTCGCATTTAGAGTAATATTATTTTAAAAAGACAATCAAAGCCGAAGTAAAGTAAGGCTCTGTTGTGCAATAAATATTTTTAAGTTTGTGGAAATAAAATTTAAAAAATTAAAAATCTAACTGAAGATTTTTTTTCTTTAGTTTTTCAACTAAAGTCGTTCGGTTCATTTTTAATAATTCACTCGCTTTATTTTTGTTACCGCGTGTGCGCGATAATGCTTGTAATAATAAATCATTTTCAAAAGCATTTACGATTTCTCTTAAATCTAAACCATCATCTGGCAAAGAAATTCTTGGCATTGTCATTCCATTGCTAAATATTAAATCTTCTT
>CAZPTV010000504.1:0-1773 GCA_964589335.1 uncultured Bacteriovoracaceae bacterium | reverse complement strand
AATTTCATGGCTCACCTATGGGTGTTGAAATTTCGACCAATGCATATGCGAATCAATTAAAATTTACCAATTTTCCAGAGGGAGTTGCACAATCAACTTCGGGTGCTACTACAGAAACTTCAAATAGAATATTAGTTACAGGTAGATATACTTGTCCAACCGATATTGAACTTGATGAAAATGTAACTCTTTCGACCGTACCTTGTGATAATGCAATACCAACTTTAGCTTATGGAATTATGAAAGCTCCATCAGCAGCAACCCCTGATACAGATGGAGGCGATATGGATCCAGAAGACGATCAATATTCTGCTTTATATCACTATGGTGGCGCTACGATCACTGAATCTGATGGATCTGGGCCGAGCACATACCACTACAGCACCAACCAATCTTACTATGCCGTAATGCCAATGTATATTACGAGCGATGTTGTTCCTGTCATTTCATCAGGACTCTCTTACGCGGGAGTCGATGTACCAGTTTACTTATTCTCACGTGACAATAATGGTAGAATTCTTGTTGGCTATTGGGGAAGCACCAATGGCGGACTTAATGGGCCAAAGCAATTTCAACTCTACAGCACAGGTGCATTCACAAACTAATTATTTCGAAGAATGATTCGAAGATAATTTCTTTACTAAGTTGGAAAAATCTTCTGGCAATCCAGAAGTATAGTATTCTTTATCGACTGTTAGTGCGCATGCATGAAGCGCTGGTCGATCGAGCAAACGATCAGATCCCGCTTTTTTATATCTATGGTCACCGATTATTGGATGACCAAAATCAAAAAAATGTCTTCGAATTTGATGTTTGCGACCAGTAACTAGTTTCGCTTCAACCAGACTTGCATTTGCAAAGCGACGAATGACACGATAATTTGTTTCTGCGTCCTGGGTATCGATCATTGTATTTAATGTTCCAGATTTCTGATGAATCACACCCATAACCAGCGCCATATATGTCCGCTTAATTTTATTTTCTTTCATTAGCTCAGTAAGCTTTGCCGCCGAATCACGATCTTTAGCACAGACCATTAGTCCCGATGTACCGAAATCTAAACGATGAATAACACCAGCAAATCCGTATTTTTTTTCTAAATAATCTACTAATGAAGCTCGACCTTCTTTTGAATTTTGCGAGTCATATAATGCGGGCTTATCAATGATTACATATTCATCGGTCTCTGAAACGATACGTGGAATGGGTAAAGCTTTAGATTTAGAACGCTTACCAGGTAAGGTTCGTGAAAATGATTTTTTTAATCCAGATCTTCTAGTCAACATAACGAAAGTGTACTCCGAAATCGTTATACCATTGTATCAACCGTTCTAAAAGCAAACATCCGTATTTTGCAATGGTTATAAACCATATTGCGACTTCTGAGTTAAATATGAGACTCAGCATTGCAATTAAAGATGCTGGCATTATCCAAAGAGTTGCAATTGGAATGGCAAAAAAATTCGTTAAGACTGAAGTAAAATTAATTTCACCAAAAAACCACCAAGTAACAGGCGCAGCACCCAAAGACGCCCCAAAACTACTTAAGATTGATTTAATGACTGAATTTATTAAATAATTTTTTGATTTTACAAAGCGACCGATCAAATTCATTGCTGCAATCCCAAAAAGACAATAGAAAGTTAATTGAAAACTCGGATTCGATATAAGAGAAGGCGAAAAAATCAAAAAAAGCGTATATGTCACCAATAAAAACCTTAACCAATTTATTCGTAAGTAAAAAAACTGCAAAAAATATTTAAAACTTATCAT
>CAZPTV010000503.1:0-1780 GCA_964589335.1 uncultured Bacteriovoracaceae bacterium | reverse complement strand
CTGCTGCAGAAGGAGCTGCCGTTGAAGCACTTGGCGCTGATGCCTCATCTGCCTTACTTGCTGCCGTGTGACCGGTAAATGTTCGGGTTAAAGAAAACTCTCCCAGTTTGTGACCAATCATATTTTCTGTAACGTAAACTGGAATAAATTTTTTACCGTTATGAACTGCAAACGTGAAACCAATCATATCTGGAATGATCGTTGATCTGCGTGACCATGTTTTAATTACTTTTTTATCGGAGGTTGCACGCGCAGCCTGCACTTTTTTAACCAAGTAATCATCTATAAAAGGACCTTTTTTTACCGATCTTGCCACTTTTTATTCCTCCACTATTTACGACGATTAATAATAAACACATCAGTACGTTTATTATGACGCGTCTTATATCCTTTTGTTGGTTGACCCCAAGGCGTTCTTGGATGTCCTCCACCGGATGTTTTACCTTCTCCACCACCGTGTACGTGATCGATAGGGTTCATTGCAACTCCCCTCACGGTTGGTCTAATTCCCATCCATCGTGATCTTCCTGCCTTACCCACAGAAATATTCATATGTTCAGCGTTTGAAAGCTGACCGATAGTAGCCCTACATGTATAATGTATTTTTCTTAATTCTCCAGATGGCATCTTAACTTGACAGTAATCACCTTCACGACCCATTAATTGTGCAACAGAGCCAGCTGAACGAACTAGTTTACCGCCTTGCTTAGGTAAAAGTTCCAAATTGTGTATCAATGTACCTACAGGCATAGCACCTAATGATAGATTATTCCCCGGTTTAATATCTGCTTTATCACTTGCTAATACTGAATCACCAATTTTCAAATCAATTGGAGCCAAAATATATCTTTTCTCGCCATCTTTATAATTTAAAAGTGCAATGTAGGACGTGCGATTTGGATCATATTGAATTTCAGCAACTTTTGCGGGAATTTCGAGTTTATCTCGTCTAAAATCAATTAATCGATATTTTTGTTTATGACCACCGCCGATATGACGAGTCGTGATCCTTCCGTAAGCATTTCTTCCGCCTGATTTTTTCTTTGGTTCCAATAGTGACTTAACTACTATCTTATTGGAAACCCCTGAAAAATCAGAGACTACTTTATGTCTTAGACCTGCCGATGTTGGTTTGAATGTTTTAAGAGCCATTTTTAAACACCTTGAAAGAGTTGAATTTTATCGCCAGCTTTTAACTTTACGATTGCTTTTTTCCAGTTAGGACGCTTTACAGTTGTGCGAGTAGTTCTACGCTTTTCTCCATGCATAACCATAGTTCTAACTGTTACTACTTTTACATTAAATAATTTTTCTACTGCATATTTTATATCTGTCTTATTATTTCTAAGACCAACTTCAAATGCATATGAATTATTAGCCTCTGATAATAGAGTGCTTTTTTCGCTTATAATTGGACGCTTAATTACATCATATATTTTATTCATATTTATTAATCCTTAAGCAAATTGCTTATTAATTTGATCAATTGAATCTTTACTTACAAACAACCATTCATGATTCACTAAATCGTAAGCATTAATGCCTTCCGTTTTTACAAATTTAACTTGTTCCAGTGGTTTATAATTCAAATCTTTCCGAGAAAAAATCGCGGTCAACACTTTTTCCAAATTTTCTTCTAAGCTTTTTTTTTCTCTTTGTAAATTTTGATTTTGTAAAGATACACAAAGCTTGTGTATTTTTGTAAATGTGAATTTTTCAATGAATTCTTTTACAATCATGAAACGAACTCCGAGCTCCTTTATTTGGGAAAACAATTAAA
>CAZPTV010000502.1:0-1780 GCA_964589335.1 uncultured Bacteriovoracaceae bacterium | reverse complement strand
ATGGGCAATTATTGAACTCGATAAAGCCACTAAAGTTTATGTCATGATTAATAGAAGCAATCCTGCACTAGAAGAACAAGCCGATGCGATCTTAGAAAAAGAAGAAGCGGTTAAAGAAGCAAAAATTGCAAAAAAGAAATCAAAACAAAACATCCATTGATCAAAGTATGTTAAAGATAATATTATTTTAACTCTTCCGCATATTGGATCCGAAAACGAGATAGTGATCCATTCAAATTTAAATAAGAATACAATCGGCTTTCAAGGACAAATCGAGATTGATTGTAACCTCATTAACGATTCAAATTGTTGGAATCTTATTAAAAACAAATACAAACTACCAAAACGTTTGAAAAAACCTACTTGTCCAAAAGTTGACAATTATACGTTTAAAGAAAAAATGGATTTTAATCGATTTTATATTGTTTCATTGGCTGCAACAGCAACCATAGAAACAAAATCAATCCTGTATAATTCTGATAAGATTAAATGTGAATTAATGCCTTAGCATTAAATTAAGATTAAACTTTAATTAGTTAAAACAACTCAAAATGCGTCGTCATCATCGTCGAATCCAGCTTCTACTTTTCTACCAGACTCAAGAACGTTTTCAATCGCTTCATTTTCAGCATCAATAAAATCTTCAACATCCTCTTCGATTTCCATATCCGTAATAACTTTAGCAAAATCTTTTTCAGAGTTTAAATCTTGACGTATGGCTTCAATATATTTGTCTGGATATTTTGAGATCAATTCTTCGATATATAAATTCAATTTCTTTTCTTTTAGAATTAACTCTTTTTGCTGCGATCTCTTCCAGTTTTTTATATAATGTAATCTACAATAACCTTTCGTTGTTGCCGATAGATCGCAAGTTGTTTCACGGCAATGATTTGCAGATTTAGTGAATGCTTTCGAACCACCTCGTGAACCTTTTCCTGAAGCCTGCTTTTTAGTAGGAACTGCAGTTTTTGTAACGACAGCAACGACCTCAACCTTTTTTTGAGTAACTTTAGGGGTTGCTTTAGTTTTTAAATCAACTTTTTTAGGTTTGTTGTTTTCTTTTTTAGCTATTTGCTTATTTGCAGGTTGCTTAGCTTTTGCCTTGATTGTTTTAGCTACCTTTACTGGAGCCTTTGCTGCCTTTGGTTTTACTGCTGCCTTAGCTTTAGACTTTTTTGAATTGGCCATATTCCTCTTTACCTATGAATGTAAAAAATTCTATTAAAACCTTGAATTTATTTTTTCTAAGTTCAGGTTTTTATTGTAGTCTTTGGGTTATAAACGAAGATGATGAAAAAGAAAATCCTTAAAATACCAGTCTTTTGGGATCTGCACATCCATGGTGTGGCCGGTATTGATTTCATGCATGCCAGCCATTCACAAATGATTCAAGCCTGTGAAATTCTAGGGAAACATGGGATAGGAGCATTTTCACCCACATTATTGACCTCAAATATGGAATTACTTACCAAAGCATGTAAAGCTTGGGGTGAATTTCTTACTTCTTATAAGAACTCTGATACAGAGCTTTTTTTCTCACCTACTGCCGCTATTCCTGTCGGCCTTCATTTAGAAGGGCCTTTCTTAAATCCTGATATGTCTGGTGCGCATCCAAAATCAAACTTAAAAACACCTAGCGTTAAAATTTTTGAGACTTTAGAAAAATCATCAAAACAAAATATTGCAATCATTACAATTGCTCCAGAGTTAAAAAATGCCAATAAACTCATTTCTGCATTTTCAAAGAAAGGCATCCGCTCACAAATTGGTCATACGA
>CAZPTV010000501.1:0-1791 GCA_964589335.1 uncultured Bacteriovoracaceae bacterium | reverse complement strand
ATTTTCATACCCATTGTTTTTACTATTCTCCAACCACCAAATAATGTCCCGAAACCCATTGCAAACTGGCAGGAATAAATGATCCATGTGTCGACTTTGAACTCACCACCCATATATCCAGCAGAAAGTAAAAGTACCGCAATAATTCCCATTGTTTTTTGTGCATCGTTACCGCCATGACCCAAACTATAAAGTGCTGCAGAAATAAATTGTAACTTTCTAAACCAACCATCTAATTTTCCTGATGGCGCTTTAATAATTTTAACTGATACAATTGCGACCAAAACAAATAATATCGCAGCTAAAATGAACCCGACCGTAGATGAAAGAAAAATAGATAAAGCAATCTTACTAAACCCATCAACCATAATTGCTTTTACACCGCCCTTTGCAACGGCTGCCCCTGCAAGTCCACCAATCAATGCGTGCGATGAGCTCGATGGAATTCCAAAATACCAAGTAAGTAAATTCCAAATAATTGCACCGGACAATGCACCCAATATTAAATCTGGATCAACTATTGTAGGATGGATAACTCCCTTACCTATTGTTCCAGGAACTTTTAATTCAAAAAACAGGAACGCGATAAAATTAAAAAATGCAGCCCATGCTACAGCATATTGGGGTTTTAATACACGTGTCGAAACAATAGTCGCTATTGAATTTGCAGCATCATGAAATCCATTTATAAAATCAAAAGCTAGTGCAACTAAAATAATGATCCAAATATAGAGGGAAAAATTCATTTTTTCTCTTTCGCTTTAGGAATACTCGAGAACAATTCCTTCAACTACGTTTGCAACGTCTTCACACTTATCAGTAACTTCTTCTAGTAATTCATAAATCTCTTTAAGTTTTATAAGTTGACGAGTGTCCTTCTCTTCTTGAAATAATTTTGCAATCGCGACTCTTAATGCATGATCGGCTTCATTTTCTAGACGGTTGATATCAATACAAAGTTTTAATATTTCTTTATTGTTTTTGAGATTATTTAATCGCTCAACGGTCTTCTTAACTCGATCAGCACAACTGATGCAAATTTCTGCTAATACTTGCATGTCTTTAGTTGAAGATGTAATTCCATATAAAGATATTCTCTGTGCGGCTGCATCAAGAAAATCCATGACGTCATCCAATGTTGTGATCAATTTATAAATATCATCTGGATCCATTGGAGTAATTAGAGATTTATGTAACAAAGCAACTGTCTCATGAGTAATTTCATCCGCCTTATGTTCTAAATCTTTAATCCTACGAATGTGAATTTCAGACTTGTTTTCAATTTCTTTAGTTAAGAGATAGAAAACTTCAGTTGCTTCAACGAGCAGTGCAGCAATTTCTCTGAATAATATAAAAAAACGATCTTCTCTAGGTAGTAATTTTTTTAACATAAAAAAATCGTAGCATATGCCCGAAATCAAACAAGAACAGAATACAAATAGATTACAAACAGATTACAAACATTTGCTCATTTTTAAAATGATTACCCAAAAAATACTGATGTAGGAATTTTTTATCAATTTTGAAATATTAACTATTAATAAGTGATCCGTGAACGTGTTGAGATTATGTCTAATAATAAATATATAAATTAATTTAAAAAATGATCTCGTTCTAATCGACGAACAATTCCCGGCTTTGCCTGTATGACAATTGGAATACCACGAACTAGAGCTGCAACAGTAGCTGGATCACCTGGTGTTCCGCCTTCGATCGTTAACGTGATTGGTGGATTACCTTGAATAGTAATTTGATCCGCAGGAGCATCTGCATTTAATGCGATCTTCAAAT
>CAZPTV010000500.1:0-1792 GCA_964589335.1 uncultured Bacteriovoracaceae bacterium | reverse complement strand
GACTCTAATCATATTATAAACTCAAATGGAAAAAAATCTTTACTACCGCCACTACCTACTCCAACTCCAGTCAGTGCAATCAAGTCTTAATTCGACCTGATTTTAAATAATTTAAAGTGATTTCTAGAATAATTGCCCATGTAAATCCAATACAGATTCCACTCAAGATATCACTTGGATAATGAACTCCTAAGTAAACCCTGGAAAACGCAACCAGCGAAACCATAATTAATGTCATTGCAAGTAATGCAGTCTGTCTTTTGAATGATTTTATTTGTCTCATTCCAATCAAGCATAAAGTTAAATACATCGCTGCACAAACTAGCGCATGACCACTTGGATATGAGAATCCAGATGCTTCTATTAATCTTAAACTATGATCAGGTCTAGGTCTTTGCACAAGAGTTTTAATACATTTCATTAAAGTGCCTGCGCCGAATGAGGCAATGATAATTTGAAAAGCACTTGCTCTGTCGTTTACAATAAATAAATATACAAAACATATTATAGATAGCAATGCGACGATCGTTGCTGAACCCAGTGCAGTTAAATCAACCATTATCGTATTCAATATGACTGTTCGGTGATTTTTAATCCAATCTACAATTTTTATATCTAACTGTGGTAGCCATTCATTTTCAAATAACTCTAAAGTAATTTCTGTAAATATTGCGATAAAAATTAAAACGACACCGAGCCATATAATTCGTTTGATCCATACCTCAGAAAGCATGGAACGTGATTTTAATATAAATTCACGAATTGAGTTATTGTTCATTTTTACCAACGATGAAATGCAGGATGTCCTTCTTTAACAGCTACAAAAACACCTCTGCAAGTTGCACATGTTTTACCTTTTGATACTAATTTAGCTAAAACTGTGACTCCACCCTCAATGCCACTCATCTTTCCCACACTCAAAGATTCATCGACTTCAGCTTCGAGTTCAAGCGGTGAATCTGAAGGAGTTGGCCTTAATAATTTAACAAAGTATTCTGCTGTTACTGTACACGGTGGTTGCTTTTCATTGTTTTTTTTCATTAACCACCACGCTGCTGTCCAATTTGAATGGCAATCTAATAAACTTCCGATAATTCCTCCATTCAATACACCTGGAAACGCTTGGTATTTTTTTTCAGGTGTCCAATTCGCTGTAGTTTTATTTCCATTAACTAGACTACGAATTTGAAGCCCATCTTTATTTGCAGGACCACATCCGTAACAAATGCTCTTGATTGCGTACTCTTCTTGTAAGCTTTTCAATTTATAGTGCTTCCTTAATCGCTGCACCGGCATCTGCAATTCCACCACTCGAAGATAAATCTGAGAATAGAATTTTTTCAGAATCAGATCCCGGTGTCATAACCAAATGACCTAGATATTGCCTTGAGGTTTTCATTAAAATGTTACGAATTTCTTGAGGAATAAGATTGTTTTTCATTGTTAGCATTAGAGCTGCAATTCCTGCTATTTCAGGTGTTGCCATACTTGTACCGCTGAATTCTGCATATTGATTATCTGGAACACATGATAAAACATTTACTCCTGGAGCAAATAAATCGACCTTGTCTTTACCGTAATTTGTAAATGAAGCTGCTAGTGTTTCGTCTTTTTTTGCAGCCGATGCGCCAACCTCAATCCAATTTTGTAAAATTTTTGTCATTCCACCACGTGATTTTCGAACTTCACGATTTGGGAAATGCATATTTTCTGGCGAATCTAAATTCAAATTATCATTTCCAGCTGCGTGAATAACTAGAACATTTTTACTATCAGCATATTCAAATGCTTC
>CAZPTV010000499.1:0-1801 GCA_964589335.1 uncultured Bacteriovoracaceae bacterium | reverse complement strand
GTTTTTTTTTTTTTTTGTTAAATCAAACTATGAGCAAAGCTAAATCTGTTGGTGGATATGTCACAGGTATTTTGGCTAAATTAGAAGTTAAAAAAATGGGATATGATGAAGCACTTCTGCTTGATCCAGACGGGTATGTAGCCGAAGGTAGTGGCGAAAATATTTTTATGTATAAAGACGGTATTTTAAAAACTACACCGCTTACCTCAATTCTAGGCGGGATTACTCGTAATTCAATCATGCAGATTGCACGTGAGATGGGAATTCCAGTCGAAGAACAGCGTTTCACTCGAGATGAACTCTATTGTGCCCAGGAAGCATTTTTCTGTGGAACTGCAGCTGAAATCACACCGATTCGAGAAATTGATAATCGTGCAATTGGAACAGGTACCGTTGGAGAACTTACCAAACAATTAAATGTAAAGTTTTTCGACATCGTACTTGGTAAAAATCCTAAATACAAAAATTGGCTCACGTATGTTTGATCATAAAAAAATCAAAATAAGTTTTCTTTTACTTATTTTGATTTTTTTAACTTCAAATTCATACGCTGCACTTTCAACAACTGGTTTAATTCTTTCTGTTCAACCATTTGTGGGTTACGAAAAAACTGTTAAATATTATCCGACCATTCATTACAAAGATAGACTCCTGTATGGCGCCCGTATTCTTGCAGGGTTAAATGCCCTTGCCGGCGAAGCAGAAGTGAGCACCGCTGAAGATTCAGAATATTTCTACGATGTACCGCTCTTAGAAGATCCTACGGTTAAAATTAAAGATAAAACTGAGAAAATCAAACTCGGTCTTCGACGAACTTATTCATTACTTGGTATGATCAGCGCGCACATTCGAGGTGGTGGACAAGCCTCAAGAAATACACATTCTTTTACAAACAAAGGCGTAACGACAACAACAAAAGAGCCCATAAAATATGCTCCCTATCTTGGTGCGGGTTTAAAAATTAGTGCTTTCGGAAAGTTTGGACTTGTTGCAGACGGAACTGTAATTATAAATGACATTCATGACTGGCGACGCACAGAATATCAAGCCACAGCAGGCATCAGCCTTGACCTTTAAGTTTTTTTTCTTTTTTCTTCGCTAATCTATTTAATAAATCAACATATTGTGCAACTTCGTCAGATGTTGTTGTAGCAGTACCTCGTTTACCAACAACGATACCTGCTGCTGAATTTGCAAGTAATGCTGCCTCAACCATATCTGCTCCTGAAATACTTGCAAGTGCAAGCATCGCAATCGTTGTATCGCCTGCTCCAGAAACATCAAATACTTCTCTTGCAAATGTAGGTATTAAAATGGGTTTGTCTTCACCACGACTAAAAATAGCCATTCCATCTTTTCCGCGAGTAATAATAACCGTTTTACAATTTGAATCTTCAAGAATTTTATATCCAGACTGATATAAAGATTCATAGTCATGAATACGAATTCCACTTAATGCCTCTGCTTCAGAAGTGTTTGGAGTGATCACTGTACAACCATAATACAGAGAAATTGGACTTCTCTGATTTGGGTCCACAAAAACAGGAATACGCTTATCTTCTGCAGCACTCATTATTTGACGCGAAATAGAGACGTCGATTAACCCTTTAGCATAATCTTCTATGATGATTGCATCGACTTCATTCAATACTTTTTCAATTTTTCCCCAAACTTCTTTTAACACTTCTGAATCAATTTTTTTTGGTGTCTCGTGATCTATTCGAACAACTTGTTGATTTTCAGCGACGACTCTTTCTTTGATTGTTGTTTTTCTTTTACTATCTGTAACAATTTTTTTTGT
>CAZPTV010000498.1:0-1806 GCA_964589335.1 uncultured Bacteriovoracaceae bacterium | reverse complement strand
ATTTGGGCTCTTAAAAAATCTTTGCTCACTTATTTATCAAGTTTGGTTCCGTCTCCCAAAAGGTCGACTATTTTTGTTGATTTTTCACTGACTTCATATTTGAAGCGAGTAAGTTTTTCTGCTGTGGATAAATATTTTTCAGCCATATTCATTGCTGCTAAAACTAAAGCATTGAATGATTGTGTGTTTGGAGATTTCTTCATGATCTCTTTTACTGACTGATCCAGATAACGTGCAACTTTTACAGCTCGATCCGAAGACCCATCGGTTGCAATTTTGTACTCTTGATTTAGCACATTAACTTTTACAACCGTTTTACGTGAATTTTTCTTTTCAGAAGCTTTCAACGTTTTAGATTCCATTGCTTTTGATACAGCACCGTATGTTGGATTTGAATTTGTTTGAGTAGCCATGATTAAAATCGTAAACGATTTTCAGCGTTTTTCCAGTTTTATTTTTATTTTCTTTTGAACTTAGACTTCGGTAAGCAGTGAAGAAACATACTCTGTTGATTTGAACGGAATTAAATCTTCTGGAGTTTCACCGACCCCAATAAATGAAACTGGCAATGACATTTGACTTGAAATCGATAAAAGTGCGCCACCTTTTGCTGAACCATCAAGTTTTGTAATAATCAAACCTGTTAAATCTAACGCTTTATTGAATTCTTGAGCCTGTTGGAGTGCATTTTGTCCCATTGTTCCATCTAAAACGAGCCAGATATCATGAGGTGCTCCTGGCATTGCCTTAGAAATTACGCGCTTCATTTTTGTTAGTTCGTCCATTAAATTCGATTTTGTATGAAGTCTTCCTGCTGTGTCGATTATACAAACATCAGAACCTCGTGACTTGGCTGCATTCACAGAATCAAAAGAAACTGCTGAAGGATCCGAACCCTCTGCTTGAAATACTCCCTCGGCACCCGTGCGCTCAACCCAAGTCTTCAATTGTTCAGTCGCAGCAGCTCTAAATGTATCGGCTGCTCCTACAAGAACTTTTTTACCTTCAGAAATAAAGCGATGGCATAACTTAGCAATCGTCGTAGTTTTTCCAGCACCATTTACACCGACAATCATAATGACATGAGGTTTTTCTTTAATTGAAAATGGAACATCTTGTGGCAGTAGTGTTAATAAAATTTCAGATAGTTTTGTTTTCAAATCATTACGAATTTGTGATCGACTAGCAATTTGAACACCCCAAGATTTTTTTAATTCATCTAATACTTTTTCTGAAGTTTCAATTCCAACATCTGCAGTTAATAGGGCTTCTTCAACATCATCGTAAAATTTAGTTCCCTCTGATCCAGTAAAAAGTCGATCAAATGTTTGTTGAAAAAATCCACGCGTTTTTACTAGACCTTTGTAGACTCGCTCTGAGTCTGTAATTGGAGCGACTTCTGTTTTTTTATTTTCAACAGTATCTATTGTTTTTTCAGTAGGACGGATTCTTGCTTGTTCTTTTATTTTCTTTTTTCTAAAAAAATAAAAAATAATTACAGCAAGCAAAATTCCAGGAACAATGACTAAATGAATGTGGTTACTAAGTTCTTCCATGCTTTAGAATGATTCAACAATTACAGCAATTCCTTGACCACCACCAATACAAGCACTACCCAAACCAAACCGCTTACCACGTCTTTTGAGCTCATATAATAAATGTGTTGTAATTCTTGTTCCACTGGCTGCCAATGGATGGCCGATTGCGATTGCACCACCATTTACATTCGTTTTCGATCGGTCTAATTCTAATTCTTTTTCTACAGCACAAAATTGAGCAGCAAAAGCCTCATTGACTTCAACTAAA
>CAZPTV010000497.1:0-1811 GCA_964589335.1 uncultured Bacteriovoracaceae bacterium | reverse complement strand
CTAGCATAAAAAGTTTGAAAACCTGGAACTGTACCTTGATAGTAGAAATCAACCGTACTTCCACCCGATCCAATACTTACGCTTGAGGCTGAAGTAATACATCCAGCATCTGAATAAAATAATCCTGAACCACTTAATGTAAGTAAGACAGTTTTTGATGTTGTCACATTTGAAGCAGCATTATTAAAATTTACTGATGTAATTGAAAAAGGACCATAGCATGTACCTACGGTTCCGCTAGAAACGCTTCCTGATATTAGCATTGCAACTGCATCTTTAGGTAGATTTGCTGTTGCTGTAGTCGTAGCCGTGTCACCTGCTAAAAATTTATCTACCTCACTTGTATCTGGCTGTTGACAGCCGCTAAATACAAATGAGCCAAATAGCAGTATTGCTAGTGGGAAAGAATATAACTTTCCTTTAAGTAGTGCTGGAAACAACTTAAACTCTTCTCTCATCACTGATCGATTCGGTACGATATTAAAAATCTTAATAGTTGATATAAATAATTAACTATTTATTCAATTTATGAAATATTTTAAATAGCACATATATTACATATAGTTATGTTAAAACACTCTCCTAATAGCTAGGCACTTTTTGCTTCAAAATTTTAATTAACACGCTGTTTAAGTATTTTTTGACGCATAACAACTATTAAGCTATAAGCCTTTCGATGACAAAAATTAAATTATTGAAAATATGTCTGGGAGTTCAACTGATTGCATCTATTAGTCTAGTGGGATGTAATTTTTCTAGTAATTCAGATCGATCAAAAGATCTTGGAGTAATAGATGATGAAGAAACACCTGAACTCGTTTCGAACGAAGAACCAATAGATAATACTATACCCAATCCAACATTAACCACAACGCCATCACCAACTAACGGTGGCGGAAAGCGTTTTAAACTCGTTACCATACTTGCGACGAACGATATTCACGGTGGAATCGAAGCTAACAAAGACGGAGAAGGTAACCTTTATGGTGGTATGGAAGCATGGGCCGGAATAATTAAATCTATAAAAAGTGGAATCTATAATAAATATGGTCCTCGAAACTCAGGCGTCCTCGTTGTTGATGGAGGCGATCAATTTCAAGGCACTTTAATCAGCAATTACGACGAAGGCAAAACCGTAATCGAAAGTATGAGACTTGCGGGTTATGATGCGGTTGTTCCAGGTAATCATGATTATGACTTTGGTCCTTTTGGCTGGCTTGAAGATAAAGTACAAGCAGGAAAAGGTTCACAAAACCCTAGAGAAGTAATAGAAAGTCTTTCTAAAAATTCTGGGTTTCCACTTTTATCAGCAAATACATATTTAAAAGAAACACTCTCTGACTTATCAGGTGTTAAAATTGATGTGGATCAAGTTGGATGTAAACCAAAGTCTTCAAAGCAAACCATTGAATTTGCTTTGGCAAAGCGGCCTAATTTTTTAAAACCATATATTATTAAATCTGTTGCTGGATTAAAAGTGGCCTTAATTGGGGTTGACAATCCACAAACTTCAAAAGTTACGCAAATTGAAATCGTCAGTGATTTATGTTTTAGAGATCCTGTTGATACCGTAAATGATTTGCGCAAACAACTCGTAGGAAAAGCGGATGTTTTTGTAGTGATCATTCATGACGGAAATACAAACACAGAGAACAATCTCTCAAAATTAATTGAAGGGTTAACGGTAAATCCAGAATTAAGCATTGATGCGGTCGTTGGTGGACACACTCACTTTGTAAATAATGTAAATGTGCGAGGCGTTCCAGGTATTCAGTCAGGCGCTGATGGAAAAATGTTTGGTCGAATTGACT
>CAZPTV010000496.1:0-1812 GCA_964589335.1 uncultured Bacteriovoracaceae bacterium | reverse complement strand
GATAAAAATGCAGAAATGATCATCGAACCGATTCAAGGAGTGGGTAGATTTATAACGCCACCAAAAGAATATTTTCCACGTGTATACGAAATCGTAAAAAAATATGGTGGAATTTACATTTCCGATGAAGTTCAAGGTGGAATTGGACGCACTGGAAAACATTGGTTTGGTGTGCTCCATAACAACATCGTTCCTGATATGATGACGATGGCAAAAAGCCTTGGCAACGGAGCTTCTATTGGTGGATTGGTGACTCGCGATGAAATTGCAGATTCAATGTCTGGAAAAATTCATTTTAATACTTATGCAGGTAATCCTTGGGCAACCATTCAGGCAAATGAAGTTTTAACAATTTTAGAAGAAGAAAATATTTTAGAAAAAGCTACTAAGTTAGGAGATATCATCATGAATGGAATGAAAGAATTCCAAAAGTCTTCTGTCATTCTTGGTGATGTTCGCGGACGTGGTTTGCTTATCGGATTAGAACTTGTAAAAGATAAAACTTCAAAGGCGTATGCACCTGAAGAAACTCTTGAAGTTATGGAAGAAGCACGTGAGCGTGGACTGCTTATTGGAAAAGGTGGATTATTCGGAAATGTAATTCGTGTTGCTCCACCAATGTGTATTACAGAACAAGATGCTTATGAAATCGTTCGTATTATGTCTGAGTCCATTTTGGCCGTAGAAAAAAAAATGGGGTATAAAAAATGAGTGCGATGCTTTTTCATGATCGTATCGAAACTCAGTTCAAAGACTTCAAAACGGCACTGAATGAAACAGAGGCGGTTACAGAAGCAAGTCGATGTATCAATTGTTACGATGCTCCCTGTATTCATGCATGCCCTACTGAAATTAATATTCCACAGTTTATTTCCAGAATCGCAAATCAAAATCATAGAGGCGCAGCTCAAACAATTTTAAATTCAAATATTTTTGGTTTATCTTGCGCTCAAGCATGTCCCACAGAAGTTTTATGTGAAGGGGCTTGCGTTTACCAATCGTTAAACAAAAAACCAATTACAATCGGAAAACTTCAGAGATTTGCAACAGAGTTTGCATATGAAAATAAATTTGAATTTTTTAAGCCTGGAAAATCTAACGGCAAAAAAATCGCATTAGTTGGTGCAGGGCCAGCATCGTACGCATGTGCGCATGAACTGCGTATTTTGGGTTATGAAACAACCATATTTGAAAAAACAAAAATAAAAGGCGGACTGAATACCACTGGAATAGCGCCATATAAAATGAAAGCCAACACGAGTATTAAAGAAATTGAGCGTATTGAAAAAATGGGTATTGAAGTAAAATACGATCAAGAATTTGGTAAAAATCTTGAACTCGATTTTTTGATTAATCATTATGATGCAGTATTTTTAGGAATGGGTTTAGGACCTGACAGTAAGCTTGATCTCCCCAATTCAAATCATCCACGCGTTATTGGGGCAGTAGAATTTATTGCTAAAATAAAAACAAATCCTGCTGAAGAGCTTTCATTTTTTAAAAATGTTAAAACAGCAATGGTCATTGGTGGTGGAAATACTGCTCTCGATGCATGCAGGGAATTAAAGCAACTTGGCGTTGAGCGTGTCATTGTCAGCTATCGTCGTGGACAAACCGATATGTCCGGTTATTTACATGAGTTTAATTGCGCTAAACAAGAGGGTGTTGAGTTCCGTTTTTTTACAATTCCTGTTCAATGTGAGTCACTAGGAAATCAAGTTAAACTTACTGTTTCTAATACAAAAATTGATTCGAATGGAAAAGTTATCCCAACTGGAAATGTTCATTCACTTGATTTTGATTTGGTTTTAG
>CAZPTV010000495.1:0-1814 GCA_964589335.1 uncultured Bacteriovoracaceae bacterium | reverse complement strand
ATGGGATTCTTGTTCCGGGTGGATTTGGAGAACGTGGCATCGAAGGAAAAATCTTAGCTATAGAGTATGCGCGCGTGCATAAGAAACCATTTTTTGGAATTTGTCTTGGCTTGCAATTGGCTGTAATCGAATTTGCACGCAATGTTTGTAAAATCCAGGGCGCAACAAGCTACGAATTTAATCCGAATGATCCTTGTGCGGTCATTACAGTAATGGAAGATCAAAAATCTATTACACAAAAAGGTGGAACAATGCGCTTAGGCGCTTACGACTGTAATCTGGTTCGAAATACAAAAGCGCATGCAGCTTACGGTAAAGATGTGATCAGCGAACGTCACCGTCATCGATACGAAGTAAATAATGATTTTAAGAAAGATCTTGAACGAGGGGGGCTAGTCATAAGTGGAACCTATAAGTCACCCAAAGGTGAATTAGTCGAAATGATTGAAGTTGCAAATCATCCTTGGTTTGTAGCATGTCAATTCCATCCTGAATTCAAAAGTCGTCCATTAAAACCGCATCCATTATTTTCTGAATTCATAAAGGCATCTCTTGGCGCTTAAAAATAAAAAATTTATTTTCATAGCGGGACCTTGCGTAATCGAATCACAATCACTGATTGATGAAGTTGCCGGAAAACTAAAAGAAATTTCGTCGAAATATTCTGAATTAGATTTTTACTTTAAAAGTTCATTTGATAAAGCGAACCGAAGTGCACACGATTCCTTTCGAGGACCAGGTTTAGATAAAGGTCTCGAAATGCTTGCAAACGTTAAGAAAAAAATTGGAGTGAAAACATTAACGGATATTCATGAGATTAGTCATTGTGATCCTGCCGCAAAAATAGTGGACGCAATACAAGTTCCTGCATTTCTTTGTCGTCAAACCGATTTAATTCAAGCTGCTGCAAAAGCAGCATTTGAAAATAAAATTTCATTGAATATTAAAAAAGGTCAATTTTTGGCGCCTTGGGATATGAAAAATGTTGTTGAAAAAGTCGAAGCGGCTACTGGGCAAGAAAAGCCCGGGTGGCTTTGGCTTGCAGAAAGAGGATCAAGTTTCGGGTACAATAATCTTGTTGTCGATATGACGAGTTTTCCAATAATGCGGGAATTTGGAGTGCCTGTGATTTTTGATGCCACTCATTCTGTTCAGCTTCCAGGTGGCGGTGCCGGAGGCAAGGTGACATCGGGTAGACGAGAGTTTATTGAACCATTGGCACGAGCTGCAATTGCTGTCGGAATAGATGGATTATTTATGGAAACACATCCAAATCCATCAGAAGCTAAAAGCGATGCTGCAAATGCATTTCCACTTTCTCAATTATCTGCATTTTTAGACAAACTCATGTCTTTGCGACAAGCAGTAAAATAATTTTATTTTTAAAGGAAAATCTATGGTTTTTAAAGCTCTGCCACAGGAGTTACAAGAGCGTATTAAAAAAATTCGTATGCTCATTCTTGATGTTGATGGTGTCATGACCGATGGGCGCATCTGGTGGATTGAAGGCACGGGCTGGACTCGTGCATTCAGCATCAAAGATGGTTATGGTCTAAAAATTTTAATGAAAGCTGGGTTCGATGTTGCTGTAATCAGTGGTGGTGACTCTAAATCAGTCAGAGAGCGCGCTCAATTTTTAGGAATTAAGCATGTTTATCTTGGTGATGAAAACAAACTGATCGCATTAGAAAAAATAATGAAAGCAACAGGATTGAAGCATGATCAAATTGCATTTGTTGGTGATGAACTTTTTGATATTCCAGTACTAAAGGTTGTGGGATTTTCTGCTACAGTGCCACATGCGGTTTCTGAGG
>CAZPTV010000494.1:0-1815 GCA_964589335.1 uncultured Bacteriovoracaceae bacterium | reverse complement strand
ATTTATCGTAGTGAATCGTGACTAATATTTATTATTTAATAATCAAGAGAAAATATGACAACAATTAATCAATTAGTACGTAAAAAAAAAAAAAAAAAAGCATGGAAAACAAAATCTCCAGCTCTTCAAACTTGTCCTCAAAGACGTGGAGTATGCACCCGCGTATTTACACAGACTCCAAAAAAACCTAATTCTGCACTTAGAAAAGTATGTAGAGTTCGACTTACAAATGGTTACGAAGTTTCATCGTATATTCCTGGAATCGGACACAACTTACAAGAACACTCTATCGTTCTTATTCGTGGTGGTCGTGTTAAGGATTTGCCTGGAGTTCGATATCACACTGTGCGTGGAACATTAGATACGCAAGGTGTTGCGAATAGAAAGCAAAGTAGATCTAAATATGGTGCAAAAAGACCAAGTAAAACCGCTTAAATTTTGAGGTAATAAAAAATGGCTAGAAAAAAAGTTGCTGCAAAAAGAGAAATCCTTCCTGATCCAAAATTCAATGATCTTGTTGTTGCTAAGTTTATTAACTGTTTAATGAAAGATGGAAAAAAATCCATTGCTGAAAAAGCATTATACAAAACGTTAGATATTCTTCAGGCAAAAATTAATGACGATCCATTAAAAACATTTAAGAAAGCTTTAGAAAACTTAAAGCCAGTACTAGAAGTTAAATCAAGAAGAGTTGGTGGTGCAACTTACCAAGTTCCAGTAGAAGTTAAACCTGCACGCAGACAATCTTTAGCAAACAGATGGTTAATTGATTATGCTAAAGAACGCGGTGAAAAATCTATTGAAGAAAAGCTTGCTGCTGAAATTCAAGATGCATTAGCTAATCGTGGCGGAGCTGTTAAGAAAAGAGAAGACGTTCATAAAATGGCTGAAGCAAATAAAGCATTCGCACATTATCGTTGGTAATTTGAAATAATAACTAATGTCAGTTTCAGATCTAAAATCGATTCGTAATATTGGAATTATTGCGCACATCGATGCTGGTAAAACTACAACTACAGAAAGAATTTTATTTTATACAGGCAAAACTCATAAGATTGGTGAGGTCCATGAAGGGACAGCCACGATGGATTGGATGCCTCAAGAGCAAGAAAGAGGAATAACAATTACCTCTGCTGCCACCACTTGTTTTTGGAATGAACATCGAATCAATATTATCGACACTCCCGGACATGTTGACTTTACAATTGAAGTTGAGCGCTCGCTCAGAGTTCTTGATGGGGGGGTTACTGTTTTTTGTGCAGTAGCTGGCGTAGAGCCTCAATCAGAAACAGTCTGGAGACAAGCTAATAAATATAAGGTTCCAAGGATTGCATTTATTAACAAAATGGATCGTGTAGGAGCAAATTTTACAGCTTGTTTAATGCAAATTAAAGAAAAGTTAGGAGCAAATCCATTAGCTGTTCAAATACCATGGGGAACTGAAACTGAATTTAAAGGTATTATTGATCTTGTTCAAATGAAAGCAATCGAATGGCATGCCGATGAACTAGGAGCCAAATTTACTGAGAGTGAAATTTCACCCGACTTATTAAATGATGCAAAAATAAGTCGTAACTTAATGTTAGAAAATATTGCAGAATGTGACGAAATATTTATGGAGAAATATTTATCTGGTGAAACTTATACTGCAGCTGACATTGATCAAGCAATTAGACGTGCATGCATTCAATTAAAATTAATTCCAATTTTTTGTGGTTCAGCATTTAAAAATAAAGGAATTCAACCAATGCTTAATGGTGTTGTAAATTATTTACCTTCACCCATAGATATTGGTGGTGTAACTGGACACGATTT
>CAZPTV010000493.1:0-1826 GCA_964589335.1 uncultured Bacteriovoracaceae bacterium | reverse complement strand
CAATTAACGCGCTATAGACTAAAAAATTGACGGTTCTCATTTTTCTAATATTTATAATAATAACGCCACAATATTGAGAATATTGTAATGAATTGTTGCTATATTTAAGAATAATGAAAACAATAATGATATTTGTATCTATTCAGAAGGTATTCTTTTTCTTGGGTTTTATCATATTTCAAGTGCTCTACGGTGTAGTTTTCTAAAATAATTACCCCACCTTTTTTAAGGCCTTTTTTCATTCCTTCAATCATATTCCTATTTAAAAAATAAAAATCCAAAATAACGTCATAAGAATCTTCTTCAATTTGATACTTATTTATATTTTTCGCGATCGTTCGAATTCGAACTCCATTCTCCTGTGCAAGTCGTTTTGCTTTGCGAATTGCTACTTCAGAAATATCTACACCTTCAACATTAAAGCCTTTTTTTGCCATATAAACAGCATTTCTTCCTTCGCCCATCGCTAAATCCAATGCACGACCTTTTGGTAACTTCGGAAGTTGATCAACGAGATATTGAACTGGCTCTTTACCAAAAACATAACCTTGATGCTTACTATAAAGTTTATCCCAACGGGCTTTATCATTATCAGAATCATCACCCGTCAGTTTTTGGTAATAATTTAATCTTGTAGATTCTTTAGCATTTAGAGGGGGCGAAGCCATCGTTGAGTAAAAAATAAATATGAAAATTGAAAACCATGCTTTCGTCATCTTGCATCTAACATATCTAAGATCAAACTAATTTCCAACCTTTGACGTTGAAGATTTCAAATGTTAAAAAGAATCATGGCACCTCCTCCACTTTTAAAATGGCTCATTATATCCCATCGTTGGGTTACTCATGATGTATTTGAATTTAAACTACAAAAACCTGAAGGGTTTAACTTCAAGGCTGGACAATATCTTAGCATTGTTATTCCTGGCGCTGGTCCTGGAGGGAGAAACCTAAGACGTGCATATTCCATTGCCTCTTCACCTGAAATGTCTGAAATAGAAATTTGTGTTAAAAAAGTTACGAACGGACCTGGATCAACTTATCTTTCAAATTTAAAAGAGGGTGACGCAGTTGAAGCTCAAGCCCCATTTGGTGATTTTGTTCTAAATCATGACTTAAATCTCCCCTGTTTAATGATCGGTACTGGAACTGGAATTGCTCCATTACGGTCAATGGTTCTATCCAAAGAGTGGAATCCAAAAGCTCCTGTTTCTTTTCTATTAGGCGTTCGAAATGAAGCAGATATTTTATACCCAGAAATGTTTGAAGAAATGAATTCTACGAATGCTTTTTTTAAAGGTAATCCAAACTCTAAAATTTGCCTTTCTAGACCAAATGATTCTTGGAAAGGATTCAAAGGTCGCGTCACAGACTGGATTTACGCAATGGATCGCGAGAAAAAGTGGGACTTTTCTAAAACTCACACTTACCTATGCGGTAGTGGCGACATGTTAAAAGAAATAAAGAACTTTTTAATGGAAACGAAGGGTATTCCTAAAGAACAAATCCATTCTGAGAAGTACTATTAAATTTTGACCATTCTGCAAACTAGAGCTAATCTTAATAACCATGTTTGGACTATCAGCTTCTCATCTTCTGATTTTTGCACTTGTAGTACTTTTCTTTGGACCCAAAGCATTTCCAAAGCTTGGAAGTATGCTTGGAAAAACTACACGCAATTTTAGAAATGCACTACGTGGAGAAAAAGAAGCTGAATTTCGTAAACTAGACGATAAAGATTAAGGTGTACCTATGTTAAATGATTTAAAAAAATTTTTTGAAGAAAATCCACTCTCCATTCGTGCTGCAGATAGCATAAAAGATGG
>CAZPTV010000492.1:0-1827 GCA_964589335.1 uncultured Bacteriovoracaceae bacterium | reverse complement strand
AATTAACTGGTAAAAAAGATCAGCTAAACACACTCGATGAACTTTGTGACTTAAGTTCAGAGGTTCCTCAGGTTTATCCATCAATGGATTTTCATTTTACACAACAAGAGGGCAAACCAGACTCAACTGAAGCAAATAACTACGAATATTTTGTAAATCTTTTTACAAAATATAAAGCACGTTTAGGTAAAAAATCACTTTCAGGCCTTCACTTGCATATAACCTGTAATGAAGTTGGTCCTAAAGGTGAAACCAAACACCTTTCAATACGTGAAAGTAAATTTAATCATGTAGACTTTCTAAAGGCATGTAATGACATGAAGGTGGCTGGATCTGTGATTTGCGACGGCCCAGACCAAGAAGCAGATGCACTTTACTTAAAAAGCCTTTGGACTGAATTGAAGCAAAAAAAATCCAAATAAATTATAAGGTGGGCATTTTTTTCCTTTATACAATACTGTCCCTTTCTTGACCCTTTAGATCAGGAAGCTCTTAGCCGATAAATCTGTTGATGAAACAAAAATCAAAACAAGATTTTAGCCAAATCTTGAATTCCGGAGCTAAAGTAGACGAAATCTTTGTGGATAAATCTAATCCCCAAGGAATAGATCCTTATCATGACACTGAGTTAGAAATTGAAACGGATTCCATTCAAATTAAGCGCTCACAAGCATTGGAATCTTTTTATAAGCTCATCAATCAACCCATGTCTTTTGGCGAATACACTGCAAATATTTTAAGAATATGTTTAGAACAAATCAGATCAGAGGCTGGAACATTATTTGAGTATGATCCAGTTACTAGAGATTATATTTTTCGTGCAGTTGCAGGAAAGTCCTCAAAAAATCTTTTAAAAGTACGAGTTCCAAGAGGCACAGGAATCGTTGGGCGCGTATGTGAAAATAAAAAACCTGAAATGCTTTCGCTTCTTAAAAACAAAGAACTCCATTTAAAAACCATCGGTAATTTAGTTGGATTTGAAGCACGCGATGTACTTGCATGTCCAATCATTATTCAAGGTAGAGCTTTCGGATGTATCGAACTTTTAAATCCTATCGGTGACAGCTTGTTTAATCACTCCGACATGGAGCTTTTACAACAACTCTGCAGTGATGCCTCTATAGCTATTGAGAACAGACTTATCCTTGCGAAACTTTCAAAAACATCAGAAGAAAAAAATAAAGAAGACGAGAAAAAAGCAGCTTAATGCTGAGGGGATTTAAATGAGTTTAGTCGCGCTTAACAATGAATCCGATCAGGCAAACAATGATGCGAGAGGCTTGCAAATATTTCAATACATTAAATCACTCGTTAAACATAATGCGTCTGATTTACATTTAAAAGAAGGTCGTCCTCCTTTATTTCGCATTCAAGGTCGTCTTCTGGCAGCTAAAACAGAGTCATTATCAGCATTAAAAATACAAGGGATATTACTTGAATTGATGAATCCACGCATTCGAAATGTTTTAGAAAAAAACCTCCAGGTAGATTTTAGTTTTGTGGTCGGTGAATTGGGTCGATTTAGGGCAAACGTTTATATGCAAAAAGGTAGCATGGCTGCTGCGATCCGAATGATTCCCCATCAAATACGTGAACTCGACAGCTTAGGCCATCCTCCAGCACTTAAAGAGATTTCACTTCAAAAAGGCGGACTCATCATTATTGCTGGATCTACTGGCTCCGGCAAATCAACTACATTAGCGGCCATAGTAGACCACATCAATAAACACCGGCATGGAAATATAATTACAATTGAAGATCCAATTGAATTTGTTCATAGCGATATCAAGAGCAGTATCTCACAACGTGAAATTGGAACCGATGCAT
>CAZPTV010000491.1:0-1842 GCA_964589335.1 uncultured Bacteriovoracaceae bacterium | reverse complement strand
ATCATGGTTTTATAAGTCAACATAGCTCCTGGGGTTCTTTTTTCTTCAAAATATCTAGCAACAATTGAACGTTCCGTTAATGGTAGTTCTGCAGAAGAATCCATAGATTCAGCTACGTTTGGTGCTTTGAATTGACCAATAGTAAATTCAAGTTCTGGCATAAAGAATGTGTGAGCTAAACCAATGTCTTGAAGTATGCTGTTATCATTTCCAGCAACTACAGGTGTTGATAAAGCTTTTGAAGGATCTGCCATTACGAACCAACGACTATCTTCCATAACAGAACCACTGAATTTCATTTCAGCTCTGCGAACTTTATAGTTGTGATGTACAGCGGATGACGATGTGTTGTCATTTACTGCCCAAGCTTGGAATAAACCATTAAACTTAGCAGTACCTGTTCCAACAGCCATTCCTGAATCAGCAGCAAACGCATTTGCTGAGAAAGCAGAAAGAGCAAGAATCAATAAGTACTTTTTCATGAAGAATCTCCTTTTTAGTTTACGACTTATTACTTCTGACTATTACTACGTTAATTAAACCCTATTTAATTAACACCACAATTAATTAGGTTGATACGTGTATCATTACACTACAAATAGATATTGCAAGTGCCAATTTAACTATATTTTCAAGGGGATTGACAAAGTTAAGCATTTTCGTTCAATTTTTTAACGCAGATGCTTCCTGAAAAAGCCAAGTGTGTGTCCTATTTCAAAAACCTGATTTTTTCTACTAGAAGCTCCATGGCCTTCGTCTGAAAAAATCATTAAATCTGTTTCTATGTTTTTCTTTTTAAGGGCTTCATGAATTTGTATTGCTTCACCAACAGGAACACGTGGGTCACTCGCGCCTTGAATGATGAATAAAGGATCTTTTGCTTTATCTAAATGAGTACTAGGCGAAAGTTCGACAAGTGCATCTAGATCTTTTTCTGGATCACCATATTCTGTCATTCTTAATTTTCTACGATACGGAGCTGTGTTTTTTAAAAATGTAATTAAATTACTCATTCCTACATTTGCAACTCCTGCTTGATAGGAACCTGCGAATTTTGTCATTGCATAGAGAGTAGAGTAACCTCCATACGAACCGCCTGTGACTCCAATTTTAGGAATCACTCCATTGAAAGCCCAATTTTTTTTAATATAGATTGCTGCATCTTCAATATCCGTAATAACCTTCAGTCTTTTTGAAGCATCATCAGAGTGCAGCCAAGTTTTTCCATAGCCATCACTTCCACGCACATTCGGTTCAACAAATACAAAACCTTCGTCTACAAAAATTTGAGAATAGAGACTGAACCCAGGTGTACTCATTCCTTCAGGACCACCATGAAACGCAACAATCACTGGACATGATATTTTTATACAGTTAGCTGGCCTTCGCACAAACATGGGAATTCGAATTCCATCTCTTGCAGTATAATATTCAAGCGTGGCTGGACTGAATCGAGTTGTATCAACTTCAGGTGACGATGATAATACCCATTGAGTGAGTGAAGAATTTGACCCGAGCTGATCCATGTTGAGTACATAATTCGTTCGTGGAGCACGCGCAGTTTCAATTCCTAATGTTATATATTTTGCATTTCTTGAAATTCCACCTAAATACACATGATCAGCGCCTTTGAATTCTGGAAGTTTAATTTTTTTAAATCCCTTTACAGAAAATGCTTGTAGTCGAGTGTATCCACGGTCATTGATGCTGATATAAATTCTTTTTCTAAGAAAATCGATTGCGAATGAAGATAGATCGATCGCTTCTGGTGTGAGCGCATTCCATCTGCCATTTTTAAATGAGTACAATATACGAAATTCACCAAATCGGTTGGTGAGCACA
>CAZPTV010000490.1:0-1844 GCA_964589335.1 uncultured Bacteriovoracaceae bacterium | reverse complement strand
TAATGTTGCAAATTTAGATTTAATTATCAATAATGAATTTTTTGCTGCACTAGAAAAACGACAAAAAGAAAAACGAAAACTAAAATTATTCAAAAAAAACAAAGAGGAGCAGTTTAATTTAGAAACATTAATGCAGTTTAATTTTAAAAGTATCGGGTTTGTCGATACCAATTTTAACTTAAACTACCAGAATCAAAAACTGAAAGATCCGATATTATTAAAAACATTAGCAAGAGAACTCACAATTGGCAAAGGTGTAAATGATCAAGGGGCTGTAATCGATATTGGGATAGATCTTGGTGAAACCGAAATTAATATAAACAAAAATATTTTTAAACTTTATCAATTACATTCTGGAATAGCATTGTCTTCAAAAGATTTAGAAATTCGCAATTTCGCACTTCAGGACGAAACCCGTTCCATTCAAACGAGCGGTAAGATTATTGGAGATATTTTTAATCCATCCACTTTGAAGAGCGATATTGCTTTTAATTTAAAAGGACCAGTGGAAGATTGGGTAAAAGATCTTTCTGAACGTAAGTTGATAAGTCTGCCAAAAGATGTAAAACTCGATGGTATTTTTAGAGCAGAAGGCTCACTTCGAGCTGATTTATTGAATTTTCAAAATACTTCAGAAATTACAACTGAAATTGAAATTGATTCTTTTAGATATGCAGATTGGAGCGGAAAAAGCTTAAGTCTACATTTGAATCAATCTCCAAAGGGAACAAGCATTAGTAAAATTGATGCTGAAATGAGCGATGGCGGCAGGATTCGTGGTCAAATATCAGAGATGAATTTATTGGGACATTTATCGAGTGGGTTGCCTTTATCGAGCCGAGTTACATTGGATTTAAATAATATTGACTTTCATCAGGCGTTAGGTCCAATGAAGAAAAAAATCTTCCCACTTAAATTTAAAGCATCAGGGAATATTTCTACTCAAATTGAATTGGTAAAGAAAAAAACAAATTCTGAATTATCTTCACGAGGGAATATTGATTTAGCAATCACACAATTTCAATTTGATAATCAAAATCCTGATGTGAAAAAAGAATATAAGCTTCTCATAGGAGTGCCTGAGCTAAAATTAGGTGGTGGGTTTGTATTTAATCCGACGGGATTATTTATCGAGGAAATGACTGCACGATTGCCGCGCTCTGAAATGAAAGTACGTGGCAAGATTACAAGTGCTGAAGGATTTAATTTACAAATACTAGGTGCAATCCAGATGGAAGACCTCGGAAAGCTTGCAGCATTCGATATTGGCGGTAAGGGGTATTTAGACTGGACCATTAAAGGAGTATCACCGAATATATTTTTTACTTTCGACACTAAACTTCAAAATGCAAAATATTTAGATTTAAATCTAGGAGATGTTGATGGCCGGGTTGTGTGGGAAGACGGTCCAGGAATATTAAAGTTTTATAACTTAAAATCTAAGCAAGGACGTTTAGAAAGTAGAGCGAACGGTTGGATTGATTTAGCAAATACTGATCAGATCGATCTTGATATCGAAGTACCAAATGGATCTATTCAAGATTTTGCAATATTATTTAGTAACTTTCTTAAGCGCTCTGTACCCTGGTATCCTTATGAGTTAGTTGGTTTAATGAGCGGAAAAATTAAAGTATCGGGAAAAACGGATTTAGATAAACTATCTATTCTCAGTAATATGGATTTAATGAATATGGAGTATCATAACGAAGTATTCAGGACAGGACATTTAAAAAATTCAGGTTTTTCAAAGGGCAATTATATCGTTGAAAAATTTAATCTGCTAAAAAAGAACGGCTCATTCAACGGATTTGTAAAATTTTCAGATCAAGATGTTTTAGATTACA
>CAZPTV010000489.1:0-1845 GCA_964589335.1 uncultured Bacteriovoracaceae bacterium | reverse complement strand
GATCGGATTGAAACTGCAGTAGGAAAAAAAGAAATCAATTCTAAAACTAGCATCGCATTAGAAAAGCCAAATTCAAGTGGCGTTAATCACACGACTCATCTGAGCATTATGGATGATTCGGGTATGTGCATTGCCTATACAACAACCATTGAAGCAATTTTTGGTTCAGGGTTAGTCGTTCCTAAATACGGTTTTTTACTAAACAATGAGTTGTCAGATTTTTCTTCACAACCTGAAAAACCAAACTCAGCGGCTCCCGGAAAACGACCCTTAAGCAATATGAGTCCTACTATCTTTACAAAACTAAAATCAGATGGCTCACGAATACCCATTGAAATTATTGGAGCCGCAGGAGGGCCTCGTATTCCAACTGCATTAGCTGAAATAATAGAAAATTATTTTTTGCACAAAATGAATGCAGAATCTGCAATTGCATTTCCACGATTTCATCCTATTAAAAATAATTTCATTGAAATTGAAAAAGGTTTTCCAGAAAAGACTTTACAAGCATTAAGAAATGCTGGCTATGAACTTTCTATTGTTCAATCAATGTGGTCTGTAGCAGAAATTATTTTAAGAAGAGATGAAAATGCATCATGGGAAGCAGCCTCTGAACCTCGTTATGAAGGCTTTGCCACCACTACTCTGAAAAAATGAAAAAATTTATTATAATTAGCATCAGTACTTTTCTGGTTGTTGGAATATTTATATTATACCTCTGGAACTGGTCTTCTAAATCATGGTTTTGGCCAAAATTATTTAGTAAAAATACTAACTCGGCCACACATGTATCAAATTCTTCAACAATCAGACCACCTATTTGCGCGGAAATTGAAACTGAAGGTAAAGTGACTGGGTATCGTTGTCCTTTTAACGGACTACGACTGTGGCGGCCACTTGGTAAAATCTCTAAAAAGCTTCAAGAAACTGTTGTTTACTTAGAAGATGCAAAATTTTGGCAACACTCTGGCGTAGATGTTGATGAAATTATGAACTCTTTAGAAAAGAATCTAAAACAAAAAAAAATTGCACGCGGGGGTAGCACGATAACTCAACAGCTTGTAAAAAATCTTTACCTTACAAAAGAGAAATCATTTTTTAGAAAAGCGAGCGAAGTAACCATTGCAATGAAAATGGAAAAAGAAATGACAAAATCTCAAATTCTTGAACTATATTTAAATACAATTGAATGGGGAAAAGACATCTATGGGGCTGAAGCTGCGAGTAGATATTATTTTGATAAAGAAGCCTCAGAACTTACAGATCTAGAGTGCTGGGTATTGGGCTTAATGATACCGAACCCAAAACAACTCAACCTATGGGTACATCCTCACGCAAAAAAATCTCTCTTATATAGAGCAAACCAAATAAAAAATCGAATGGTTGGCGACAAAAAAGCATCCGAAGAAGAGTCAGATCTTTTTTATGATGAACTCAGTAAGTTTCTTGATAATTTTGAATTACAAAATCCCCAAACCAATGAAAGTATTTTAACGTCGCGGCGCTTCCCGTTTCAACCCCCGCTTTCAAAACCCTAGACAAAATTATAGGATCTCTTTAAAATTTTCTGTCTAATAGAAACATTCGAGATAAATATGAAAAATACAAAAATAATTATGTTGGGTTCGCTAAGCAAGGGAAAGTCAAAAGAGTATCATGAATTATTTAAAAAATACCCTGAGATAACTTTTAAGACTTTAAAAGAAATGGCATGGAATCCTTCCAGTTTCGAAGAAGTTGAAAATGGAAAAACATATTATGAAAACGCTTTTTCTAAGTGTCAGTTATCACATCAGGTTGCCAAAGTTCCAACAATAGCTGATGACTCAGGTATTGAAGTTGAAG
>CAZPTV010000488.1:0-1845 GCA_964589335.1 uncultured Bacteriovoracaceae bacterium | reverse complement strand
GTAAAGTATTTTTCTATGCTTGCCGTCGCTGGTGAAAAATTACCAGAGTTTGTGACGGGCTTAGAAGAGGAATTAAATCATTACCTCAAGTTATGCAGTGGAATTACGGGGCTATTAGTAAAGAGTGAAGTTAAACGACGTTTAGCTAACCTAGCGATAGCTGCACCAATGATTCGTGAAATGATGAATCGTACAGATGCAAAAATTAGTTCAAATGGAGCAAATTTAAAAAGAAATGATCTTGGTTTTCTAAGAGATTTATTCTTCGCGATTATGAAAGCAGCTCCTAGAGATAAATGGGAAAACTATGAACGTGGCGAAAACACAATGGATGTTATCGTGGATATCGCTGAATTTGGTGTGTTAAGATCGCTTGGTCCCAAAATATGGCAAACTAAGTTGCAATCAAACCTAAGCGAATCGCAAGCAACGGCGATAGATCTTGTGCCCTTGTTTACTTTATTAAGAGATATTTCAATAAGAAAAGATGGAGACCAACTTATTAAGGTTGAATCAACTCGAGAAATATTTGATTTTCTTTTACGGAAAGATATCGCAACTTCCGGAGGTCAGTCTCCAACAACGTTTGAAGGTCGATTCCGATTTTTATCAAAATTAATTGGTTCGATTTTTGACTGGTCAAAAGATCCTTTGCAAAAAGAAATATTAAGTTCAAATGGATTTGAATTAGTTAGATTGTTAGAAAAAATATCTTCGAATTCGAATGCTAGAATTGGCGAGCAAATGATGACTTCATTTGCACCGATTCTAACTTCTAGACAAGGTGTTGACTTTCTAATTTCGAATTTTGATTTTTCAAAAGATATAATTACAAAACCTATTATTTCTAATTTTATTCAGAAATTATTACTTGAAGATCTTTCGGCAATTGGTATTTGCACGGAGTTATTTACAAATCATTTAGCTATGAATAAAGGATTGAAAGTTAAAAATTTAATTCCTTTGATACAGAAAATAAATCGAGATCCAAGAAATGTGTTTGAAAATCTCTATAAGATTTTCAATCAGTTTTCAGACGATCCGGAGTGGAAAGCTTTTAAGAAAAGTGAGCTTGATTCTTTGATTGAAGAAGCAATCAATTGGATAGCCACCGTAGATGGATCAAAAGAATTGCCGCTCATGTTCAAAGAATTTACTGGAAAATCTTTCAAAAATTCAGATGTTGACGCGATCCTAAAGGTAATAGGTAAAGATCCAGAGCAATTTGCAAAGCAAATTCAATTTTTGAGTACCGATAAATATATAAAAGGGATTGAAGCTCTTCACGAAATACTCAAATCAAGCATGGGAGATATTTTCTCACATGCGTCAGCTGTGCATTGATTCTTTTCCCAAATTCCAATGTTCTGTATAATCTATCCACTAGAATGGGAGATTACTATGGCAATTGATGTAACAGCAATGACAGAACAAGTTCGAGCGAAATCTAAATTCACACATGATGTTTTAAGTGAGGTGGGTAAAGTAGTCGTTGGACAAAAAAACATGCTCCAAAGAATAATGATGGCTTTACTCTGTGATGGTCATATTCTTCTTGAGGGTTTACCGGGATTAGCAAAAACCCTAACCATTAAAACATTTGCAGATGTGATCGCGGTAGACTTTCAGCGTGTGCAATTTACTCCAGATTTATTACCATCAGATTTAATTGGTACAGTTATATATAATCAGAGAACAGGTGAGTTTACGCCTAAACTTGGCCCGATTCATACCAACATTGTTCTTGCAGATGAAATAAACCGCGCACCAGCAAAAGTACAAAGCGCATTGCTGGAAGCAATGGGTGAAAAACAGGTAACAGTAGAAGGCACAACATACAAGTTG
>CAZPTV010000487.1:0-1855 GCA_964589335.1 uncultured Bacteriovoracaceae bacterium | reverse complement strand
CTTCAAATTGAAGTGCATCGTGGACACGATTTCCAATATCAGTAAAATAATTTGGATCCCCTTTAAATTCTGAATGACTTTCCCTCTTTTTATGATGTTGAATGAGGTTTTTGTCTTCTAGATACTCTGTTGCTCCAACTCTTGCTTTTTCATATGTTGGCTTTTGATTTAAAATTATTTTTTCATAACCATTCAATTTTGATTCTTCTTTTATTTTAAGTTTAGGAACCCCTTCTACTAAAATACAATTGGGGATTGCTTCTGTAATAATTTCTGCCCATTTTTTTGGTTTTTTAGGGTCTTCTTGTTTCTTTAAATTCGTTTTAGTTTTCGTAACCAGCACTAGTCCGCATTCAGCTCTGGTGAGCGCAACATAGAGCAATCGATAGCTTTCCTGAATCGTCGACTCTTTTTCGATTTCTTCAGCCTGTTCAAAGCGTGAGCTTTTTAATAGCTCCCCTTCTTCATCGCGTCCTGCAAAGTGAAGATTGTTACCTGATTCGACAAGACCACTCGAACTTTCTGATCTAGAGTCCAAATCAGCCATAATGACAAAAGGAAATTCTAAACCTTTTGATGAATGAATCGTCATCACTCTTAATGCACCTTCTGTTTCACCCGGTGGTGGATATTTTATCAAATCAGGAATTCTCTCTTCGTCTTCAATTAAAAGTTCCATCTCTTGTGCAATTTCTAGTGGTGTTTTTCCTTTTGACACTTGTCCCATGATGAAGACTGAAAACTCTTCAAAAGCGATTCCATATTTTTTAGATAGGTTTAATTTTTGATCTAAAAATGAAAGAAATTCATCCGCACGTTCCATCGGTATGGCTGAACCAAAAAGTTCTGAAGTTGATTCAATCTTTTCTTTTAACTGATACAAATCAGTCTTAAAAATTTCAGAAAAATCAATCATTACTTGTGCTTCACGTACTTTTTTCCATGGGTAGCAAGTGTAGATCCATAAGTTAATCAATTTTTGAATTGCAGAACCCGATGTCAACCCCGTTGAGTCAACCACTAAGTTGATCCCCATGGATTCTAGTTTTGAAAATAATTTTTCTTTGCCCTTTAGTTTTCGCAAAAGTAAAACAGTCTGACTGCGATCTCCACCTTTTTCTTCGATTTGTCGAATGGCTTCTGCAATCCCATTTGCTTCTTCATCACAATCAATTCGAATCACTCCAAAATCAATATCAAAAGCATCCTTATTAATTCCAGCCGTCATTGGTACGTATTCATCAAAACAAGGTGCACAGATTTTATTTACAGTTTCTATCACCGAAGGAAGAGATCTAAAGTTTTTTGTTAACTTTCTAGAAACACCGATATTTTTAACAAATTCTCGAAACACTTCAACGCGTGCACCTCTAAATCGATAAATACTTTGTTTTTCATCTCCAACAACAAATAGTGGTATCGAGCTTCCTGAAATTCTATTCACAAGATAACTTTGTATTGGAGAAGTGTCTTGAAATTCATCAACAAAAATATGTGAATATCGCTTTTGTATGATCAGAGCGATTTCAGGGTTTTGTAAATAACGATATGCAAACCATTCTAAATCAGAATATTCTAACTTATATTTGAGTTTTTTTGATTTATTAAAATCCTCAATGACTTCTTTACAAAAAAGAAAATGATCTGAAGGTGTCTCTGATTCCATCCGAATGGGCTCTAAATTTCTAGCACTCATTTCTTTAAAGGTCTTTGCTAATTTAAAGTAACGGCTTGGGGAATGAATGGACGTTGGTAAAGGATGACGTCTAAATACTTTTGTAAAACTCTCATGAAATAATTCTTTTTCTTCATCGGCACTCAATATTGAAATCATTGGTGGCAATCCAAATTGATT
>CAZPTV010000486.1:0-1855 GCA_964589335.1 uncultured Bacteriovoracaceae bacterium | reverse complement strand
CTCTTATGCGAATAGGTGCTGAAAAAATAGATATAAATGTTGAATCTTCTGCCCCAATACAAAAATCTCAAGGTGTCGATAAGCACGGCATTCCAGGAGTTAAGAATATCATTGCAGTTTCTTCAGGAAAAGGTGGCGTTGGAAAATCAACGGTCAGTGCGAATCTCGCTGTATCGCTTGCAAAAATTGGAGCAAAAGTAGGCTTACTTGATTGCGATATTTATGGACCCAATATTCCAACTATGATGGGTGTAAATGAACCCCCGATGGCACGACAAGACGATGCACGCGGAGAAATGATTATTCCGTTAGAAAATCATGGAGTAAAAGTTATGTCGATGGGACTTCTTACTAAGGGAGACCAACCGGTTATTTGGCGCGGACCGATGTTACATTCAGTAGTGAGTCAGTTCTTATTAAAAGTAGATTGGGGACAATTAGATTATTTAATCGTCGATATGCCCCCTGGAACAGGTGATGTACAATTATCGTTAACTCAAATTGTTCCTGTTAGTGGTGCGGTCATCGTAACGACACCTCAAGAAGTTTCAGCGCAAGATGTACGTAAAGCAATTTTGATGTTTGAAAAAGTTAGTGTCCCAGTGATTGGTGTTGTAGAAAATATGAGCTTTTTTACACCACCCGATGCACCCAATAAGAAATACTTTATTTTTGGGCAAGGAGCTGGCATGGAATTATCTGCTAAATTCAGAATTCCATTATTAGCACAACTTCCAATTGAAAGTGTGGTTTGTGAGGGTGGAGATACGGGTATGCCAGTTTCATTGCGCAATCCAGAGTCGTCCATTGCAAAAGCATTTATAGACTTGGCTCGAACGGTTTCGCATCAGATGGATGCAAAACAAAGTTCAAGTGTTGAAATTGGAAAATTTTAAAAGGAGAAAATATGAAAATTAAATTTATTTTTTTATTATCATTCATTTTAATCGGCAGTGTAAACGCAAGTGCACAAGTTAAAAAAGCAAATATTTTATCAATTTATCTTAAATTGCCTAATACTTTGATCGAGTGGGTTGATCCAGACGGTAAAGAGTTCAACAAACAAAGAAGACTCGAAGTTATTAAAAAGAAAGACATTAAAAATGGTTATATGGAATTAAATGAAGACGATGGCTCTTCAGGCTTTGAGTTGGCATTATTTAATTCAAAAACGGGTCCAATGGTTGCTATCGTAAAAGAAGGAATGTCTGTACAAAACTATAAAATTGTTCAAGAGGTAAATGGAAATTGGACAGATATTACTAAAGAGGTATTCCCTGACTTATCAAAAGAATTAATGATCGAAAAGCATTTGAAAAGTCCTGCAGTTGCTTCAAAAGTTACACGCGAACGTTTATTACAGTATGCAGGTTCTATTCATAAATTAATTTTACCACGCAAAGGTACAGTGATTAAAGTTGCATCAGGATTTGATATGGAAGGCGTTTATAATGTTCCTTTATTTGATATCGCTTTTGATGGTGAGAAATTCTTAATAAAAGAATAATTTGCATTCATGGTTCAATGTCCTAAATGCCAAACGCAGACAGTGAAGTTTCAACTAGAGAGTGGCGTAGAAGTTGAATTTTGCACTGAATGTAAGGGCATGTGGTTAGAAAAAGGAAAACTTGCTAGGGGGGCTAAGTCGGCAGCAGATTTTCCCGATCCGATGTATTCTTTTGGAAAATCAAAAAATACTGAGCTCTTATGTCCGTCTTGTATGGACCCAAATCAAAAACTTATTGAAATTCAATTTGATGTACAGTCAAAGGTACCGGTTGATTTTTGTAAAAAATGCCAGGGAATTTGGTTGGATTATAAAGAATTCCCAAGAGTACAAGAAGCACTAAAAAAT
>CAZPTV010000485.1:0-1876 GCA_964589335.1 uncultured Bacteriovoracaceae bacterium | reverse complement strand
AGCAACGCTTTCGTAAAGCGTAGGTCGTGTGTTCGAGTCACATAGTCGGCACCAGGTTTTTCTTTTGATAATCTTCGCATTTCTTTGTCGGTTTTCGTCATTGCTCCTGCGGCGTACTTCTATGTACGCCTTAGTCGCAATTCCTCAACCTCCTCGAACTGCTCGATTCTCAAAAGAAAAACACACACAGCGCACACGAGATGAACTATAAATTGGATGAATATAAATAACTTAAGTGAAAGAAAGTTTTTTTTTAGGTTAGGGCCTTAGTAGCCGTTGCTTAAATAGCCCTTCATTGTAACTCCACTAACCGCACCATCAGTAAACGTACATGAACCTAATGTACCATGACCTTGGTAAGCACCAAAATTTGGAGTGTATAAACAAGTCTCATTGCTTTCACATAATCCATTTTCATTTCCAATATCATCAGCAATAATTTCTACAGCATTTTTAAGATAGGTTTGAGAACCAAGCTGATCTGTTAATGCGTTATCACCAACAAGAATTCCGGGGCATGCATCACCATTTGTAAATGCATCATTTACACCTGCACTTGGATTTTCAGAACGCTTGAAAATACTTGTTCCAGCAAGCCTTAGTGAAGCATCCCAAATTTGACAGAGAACTCCGTCTAAACACGTACCTACATGTGATGGGTTGGGAAATGCATCTATTGAACCCATTCCGTAAGCACGATAAAAATTTTCAAAATTAATAAAATCAGAAAATTCACCATTACTATATGTAAATGTTCCGTTTGTGTCTGACTCATTTAAAGCATCGTCTGTAGTAACTTTACCTGCAAAGTCAGATTGAAAATTTAAATTTTCACGATCTGAATTTGAATCACCCTGATTGCCACATGTCGCATCTCTAATTCCGGGGTTTGTGGAGTTTGCAACTATACAATTTGTACCAGAAGTAAGCATGACCACACCTGTAAATTTAAATTCATTTGCAATATTCATAGAAAAACTTGAAGTGTTATCAATTGCAATTTGAGAAAATGTATTGTTCGCACTACTATTAATTGTAAAAGCATTTGAACCATATGAATTTACTGCAACTAGGTTGTGCATAACACTACTCGAAACATGGTCATATTGAAAACCATATCGATTATTCATTATTGTAGTTTGTGTAAAATGTAGTCCTGTAGCAGAATCATCAATATTCAATGACCCATCAGTAGAACCATTTAAAATTAGATTTTGAAAATACTGTGCTTGCGAAGAACCAGTAATGTACATTGGATTATTTGAATTAGAAATATTAATTGAATTAAAAATATTATATGAACCGCCAACAATCGTTAATGCTGAAGATGCGCCAGTTACATTCGATATTCTTAAATTTTTAATTTTACTAGAATAAACATTATCCATTCGCAACCCATATTCATTTAAATAACTTATAGATGTATTTAAAACTGTAGCGAAATAATTATTATATAAAACAATTCCGTGCGCTGATGTAGTTGTACTGTAGTCACCGACAACTTCTTCTAATTCAATCCAATTAAAATTCATTCCTGATGCAGAACTTACAATACAACTATCTGGACCCTCATCCCCGTCGGCAAGATTGCAAACCGCTGCATTGGCAACATGAGTAAGTCTTGTATTTGCTTTTTGCACTAATGCAGCATTTCCGCTCTTGAAAACTGCACCATAAAAATCCATAGAGGCACTATTGGCTAGATAAATCGAATCACTTGTTAATACTTGCCTTTCAGTTTGAGCGGCATCAGTTAACATTTCAATAGTATTTGACCACCATGCTTGAGAATAACTTTTTTGATTTGCTGGAGTTCCACCAGTCAAGGTAACTTGATTCGCATAAAATTCGACATTATCAAAATCGATAGCATCCT
>CAZPTV010000484.1:0-1887 GCA_964589335.1 uncultured Bacteriovoracaceae bacterium | reverse complement strand
AAACAAAATAATCAACCAATTCGAATTCAACTTTCATGCCTTCGGCTAGTCATTTAAAACCATCGCCTTTGATTGCAGTGTAATGAACGAAAATATCGCGTTCATTGCCATCTTGTACGATGAAACCATATCCTTTTGCGTCGTTGAACCATTTGACCATGCCAGTTGTCATATCTATTAACTCCTACTTATTAATTGGTTGATTATTTTGTTTAACTAAAGCTTTTTCTTTGTGTCAAACAAAATTATTCAAAGGAGTTAATGATTTATCTCTCGACAAAAGTTGACAACTTAAAAAAAAGCTATCTCAAAATTATCGTAGAGCAAGAACGGTAGATTTAAAATCCAGGTGTATGGTTAGAATTTTGTAAATTCATTGGATTTTGTTGAGGAAAATTATTGTTTTGCGAAAACCATGGCGCAACTTGTTGCGACGGATTGTTCGTATTAAAAGCACTTTGTTGTTTTTGATCAACATAAGCATTATATCGAACAAGAAAAGTCGAGTCTAATTTATTAACCGTTGACAATGGGTTTAACATCATTCCGTTTCTAATAAGAGCCGGAGTTTGAGGTAAGGCTTGTTGATTATAAAGCTGGTCACGATACTGGTCTGCAGCATTTTCTATTTCAGCGGTTAGTTTTCCGTGCATAGCTCTGTTTGTATAAAATTTTCCAAAAGATTGAGCTGCTTGATAAGCGTTATATCTTGCAAGGCTATACGCTCTTGGATCGTTTGAATTTTCTGCAGCGTTTTTTGCTTCATCTAATGAAACAGCTTTTGAAGCAATAAAGTAAGTTTCGTTTTTTGGGTCAAGTTTTCGAGCAGAGCTCAAAAATTTCTTAGTAAGGGAATATTTTTTCTTATTAAATAAATATACGTTTGCATTTTCAGATGCATCATCGACGGATGCGCTTGGATCAAATGTATTTAATTCAACTGATAAATGTAAAAGTGATGCCGCTATTTTTTTAGACATTTCAGGATGATTGACTGCGAGTTCTTTCATTTTTTCTGAAATCGATTCAAAGTCATTTAGGCTTTTTGATTCACAAATTTTTGATTCAAGATCAGTTAATTCTTTTTCAGCAAATTTTATTTTTAGTGAATCGATATAAGTTTTTGATGCGCCAAGGTTTTCAAGGGCTAAAATTGCTTCTAGATTACCTTCTTCAGCTGCGACACAAGTTTCAGCTGCAGAAATTTCAGCAAGATAGGCTTCTTCTTCGGCCTTAGCTTTATCTCTTGTTGCTTGGTCAATGAAAACCAAATCCATAGCTGTTTCTGATATGCCATCCGGATCGCCGGCAGGAAAAGAATCGTCTTCAAAGCGAAAGATCAATTCTCCTGATTTTAATAACTTTACTCCAGAGGTGGTCTTTTTGATGCTTGCACCGATGTCTGCAGTTAGAAGATCAGAAACCGTAGCTGCATCTAAACATGTAGAGCGAGTACAGCTTTTTACTAAGTCACTTGTACACGATGTTGAGTTGGATACGGTTGAGGTTACGGCATAGTTTTGTGTTGATTCATTGCGCTCATGGATAATAATTTTTGTTCCAGATACGCATACTCTTGGAATTAAACCGGAGATTTTAATTTCTCCTGATTTTTCATCAAGTGATAATTTAAATCTAAGAATTTTATTCTCAATGTCTTGAATAGATTTAGCTTGTAAAGCAATAGGACGGGTAGCTCCAGACTGTGTGTATGCACCTGCTTGCGGCGAGCTGTCCATGTTTTGAATATACGACGAAACTTCTTGAATTTGTGCATCGCTAAGCCTTGGTTTGTTTTCAATTTTTGTAAATGTAAAGGATGAGTTTCTTTTTGAAGTGGGTGATGCTTTCTTTGCTTTTTCTGCTGCTATTCGATCATAAGCTGCA
>CAZPTV010000483.1:0-1890 GCA_964589335.1 uncultured Bacteriovoracaceae bacterium | reverse complement strand
ATTCAATCGATAATATAAGTCTTCTCTAAACTTACCCTTTGCCACTTCTTCTTCTAAGTTTCTATTTGTTGCGCAAACAACCCTCACATCAACTGTAATATTTTCAGTACCACCTACTGGACGAAACGTTCTATCTTGCAAAACTCTGAGTAACTTAACTTGCATTCCGAGCGGTAACTCTCCGATTTCATCTAAAAATATTGTGCCCCCATCGGCCACTCTAAATAATCCATCTTTGTCACTCACTGCACCTGTAAATGAGCCTTTTTTATGTCCAAACAACTCTGATTCAATTAAATTTTCTGAAATAGCTCCACAATTAACTGCTACAAAGGGTTTGTTTTTTAAAATTCCACCGTAGTGAATCGAACGGGCAACTAATTCTTTACCCGTTCCACTTTCTCCAATAATCAAGACATTTGTTTTTGTTTTAGCAACACGTTCGATGAGCTCCTGCATGGTTTTCATTGGCTTCGATTTGCCAACCATACTCAGTACAGTAAAGTCTTTCTTTACCTCATCTTTTAGCATTTTATTTTCTTGTGAGAGCTCTTGTTTTTCTAATGCTCGCTCAAGCAAAACTTTTAATTCCTCTAATTTAAATGGCTTGGTGACATAATAATATGCTCCAAGCTTCATCGCCTCAACTGCGGCATCTGTATTTCCAAAAGCCGTCATCAAAATTATCGGCGCTTTTTCTGGTAATAATTTAACTTTATCAATCAAATCTACCCCACTCCCATCGGGCAATTTAATATCGCTCAAAACTAGATCTGCTCGGTTTTTTTCAAGCGCCGCACACGCATCTTTAAAAGTATTTACAGCTACCATTTTGTAGCCCCATTTTTTTAATGCCACTCCGAGCATTTCACAAATACTGACTTCATCATCTATTACTAAAATCGTTTTTAAATTTTCTCGTTTTGACATCTTTATTCCTTAACCTGGTAAAGTAATTGTAAATCGTGTTCCCGTATTAGCATCAGAAGTTAATTCTATACTACCGCCATGGTCTGTTACTATTTTATGTACTTGCGAAAGACCGAGTCCAGTACCCGTTGACTTTGTTGTAAAAAATGGATCAAACACACGGTTTCTGATTTCTTTTGAAATTCCGGAACCACTATCTGTTATTGTTAAATTAATTTTTCCATTTTCATTATTTAACTTTATTTCAATTTCTTTTATTTTCTTTGAATCAGAAAACGATTGCACTGAATTGACTAACAAATTATTAACGACCTCTCTTAACTGATCCGCATTAACATTTGCTAAGTGATGTTCAGGCAAATTTATCTTTAATTTTATATTTGCATTTCTAAAATCATCTCGTGTAGAAATTGATGCGACACAATCTTTAATCAAATGCACTACATCTATGTTTTCTTTAGTTAATACACTAGGCTTTGCATAATTTAGAAGCTTGTCGACGAGTCCACTAACTCTTTCACTTTCTTTAGTTATGATTCCTAATAATTTCTTAGATTCGTCTTTATCTTCTAAGGCTTCGTCTTTTAGTATTTGAGCTGCACCAGAAATTGATGCGATCGGATTTCTAATTTCATGCGCCACCCCTGCAGCTAGTCGCCCGATTCCAGCCAGCTTTTCTTGTCTTCGATATTTTTCTTCGAGCTCTAAAATATCTGTAATATCTCTAAAGATGATCATTCTCTGATCTTCAAGAAGAGCAATCGAACTAACGAGAATTTTTTTATTTTTTTCACCTTTCTGAACTTCTTTTACTTGTGTGAAATTTATATTTTCAAATTCTGGAATAATTTGAGAAATATTTTTATCTATTATTTCAAGCTCAGATTTTATTTGTAGAATTTGCAAACCCGAAAGATTTGCAGCCAATATCTTTCCGTCCTTATTTAGATTAATCAATCC
>CAZPTV010000482.1:0-1891 GCA_964589335.1 uncultured Bacteriovoracaceae bacterium | reverse complement strand
CTGTAATTTACAGCAACCCAACCGCATCGTGGTATGCTGGACATAATATCGAATCAACCGGCTTTCAATATTTTGGAAGTATCAATCCTTATAATGAAAGAGAAATCGATATCGGTTTTGAGTGTTTAATGTGGTTAAATTTATATCTTGGAAATAACAGTCAAAATAAAACCATGAAATGTGATGCTGGAGAAACTCTTGTAGATAACGCTTGCTATACTGTACCATTCCAAAAAGCAGTTATATTACCCATTGCAGGAATGGATTATCGAGTTGGTTGGCCGAATTCTGAAGTTCATTATTCGAATGTAAATTTAAATCAGTGTATTTCAGGTGGTACTTTTGAAAACGGGGATCCTACATTTACTATATGGGGACCCAATCTTTGTAAAATTTCAAACATCATTCCAACGAATATATATAAACCTGGAAAAAATTATTTCATTGATCCGAGTGCGCTATACCCAGGAGTCTATACTTACAAAAATCCTGCAGGAGGATGCGATACGGGTGAAACATTGATAAACGGTAATTGTAGAGCTTATTCATTTGCTACTGCCAATCCAAATCTATTATCTGGTGTGAATTACTGGGTTGATAACAATCCATCTTCGCCAGGAGTCTATTATGCAAAAATTGGTGGTCTATGCCCTTACGGCGGAACTCCAACAGGATCTAATTGCAAACTCTATGCTGCACCTTCTGGGCAGTTAAGAACTGACAGAAGTTATTTTATTAGACGCAATGCTATGAATCCTGGAATATATCATTATCCTATTCTTGTTGATACAACGATCAGACCAAGGTCTAATACAGCTTCTGATTAGAATATTAAAAATCCAACCCATGGTTACTCATTTGTTTTTTTCAAACTGACTTGACGTTTATCATTTGCACCCCCAACTTATAACTATGGAAATGCCATCAATTTTACCGTTATTACCGATTAGAAACGCTGTCGTCTTTCCAGGGGCTTCAATGCCGTTGGTCGTAGGTCGACCAAGAAGTGTTGGTGCTCTTAAAGATGCTCAGGCTAATGGAAACTTAATTGTTGTTTCCACTCAAAGGGTTATGTCCCAAGGAGATCCTTCAGTCGATGACATCCACCGCATTGGTGTAGTTTGTAAAATTGAAAATGTAGTTGAAACTGAAAACAATGCTTATCAAGTCGTTGTGACAGGAATTGCACGCTATCGTATCGCTGACTTTATCACGTCAGAAACGCACCTTACCGTACGAGGCGAAACTGTTGCTGACATTCATTCGAATGATCCAATTCGAACCCAAGCTTTAAAAATTAGTTTAAAAACTTTGTCTAAAGAAATTCTTTCACTGATTCCCGGTCCTGGTGAAGCAATTTCCAAGCTCGTAGATAAGGTAGATGATCCTTCACAACTTGCAAATCTTTGTGCTGCTTATTTAAATTTATCTTCTCCTCAAAAACAAGATATTCTAGAAGAAGTGCAGCTTGATTTGAGAATTGAAAAACTTTTATCAATCATGCACAAAGAAAAAGAAGTTTTATTAGTTCAAAAAAATATTCAAGAAAAAATGAGTGAACGCTTATCAAAAGCTCACCGCGAAGCACTCCTACGCGAACAGATGAGAACAATAAAAGAAGAACTCGGAGAAGAAGGCTCGAGTGCAAATGATGAAATTGCAAAAAAATTAAATGATGCAGACCTACCAGATGAAGTAAGAAAAGTAGCCGATGAAGAATTAAAACGACTAGAGTCACTCCCACCTGCTGCAGCTGAATATCACGTTGTCAGAACATATCTTGATTGGCTTGTTCAAATGCCATGGAAAAAAACAACAACGGATGTTCTCGACTTAAAAAAATCGAGAGAAATTTTGGACGAAGATCACTATTCTTTGGATATAGTTAAAA
>CAZPTV010000481.1:0-1892 GCA_964589335.1 uncultured Bacteriovoracaceae bacterium | reverse complement strand
CCCACGTATGGAATGCTCAGTAGATTTGGATTGATTGCATTTTCAAGTTCACTTGATCAAGTTGGTCCGATGGGAGTTTCAACAGAGGATTGCGCAATTTTACTTTCTGAGATGTCAGGTTTTGATAAAAATGATTCGACATCTCTACCGGTAGATAAAAAAGACTTTTTATCACTCATGAATGTGGCAAAGAATAAAAAATATAAAATCGGTTTACCGAAAGAATATTTTATTGGTGGATTGCAAAAAGAGGTTGAAGAATCGATTACAAAAGTAAGAAAAGAATTAGAAAAACTTGGGCATACGTTTGTAGATATTTCTCTTCCACACACTCCACACTCCGTAGCAGTTTATTATATTGTCGCTGTTAGTGAAGCTTCAAGCAATCTTTCACGTTTTGATGGCGTTCGATATGGTTCACGACTTGCCGGAAATATGTCTCTAACAGATATGTATCAAAAAACACGAACGCAATTTGGAGAAGAAGTTAAGCGTAGAATTATTCTTGGAACATTTGCACTGAGTTCTGGATATTACGATGCATATTTCAAAAAAGCATGTCAGGTCAGAGCATTAGTGAAAAAGGACTTTGACCTGGTTTTTAACGGTCCCGATAAAGTCGATTTAATTTTAGCACCTACTGCACCATCAACTGCGTACAAAATTGGTGAAAAAACTGCTGATCCTTTAAAGATGTACTTGTATGATATTTTCACCATTCCTGTAAACTTAGCTGGTTTGCCAGGTATTTCTGTGCCGACAGGACGTGATTCAAAAGGCTTACCGCTTGCAGTTCAATTTATTGGCCCTTCGATGGCTGAACCTGAAATTTTTGCACTTTCTAAAATGGTTGAAGACAATATTTACCGAGAAGAGGTAAATCATGGCATTTGAAGCATATGAATCAGTAATTGGTCTTGAAGTACATGCTCAATTAATGACTAGTACAAAAATTTTCTGCGCTTGTTCGACACATTTTAATGCACCGGCAAATGCAAATATTTGTCCTGTGTGCGCAGGTCATCCTGGAGCGCTTCCAGTTCTAAATAAAAAAGCAGTAGAGTTTGCACTCAAGGCTGCAATCGCTACAAACTGTAGAATAAATGTGAAAAGTGTTTTTGCTCGAAAAAATTATTTTTATCCAGATCTTCCGAAAGGCTATCAAATTAGCCAGTTTGATTTACCGATTGCTGAAGAAGGTTATCTCGATATCGAAGTGGGGGGGACTCCACAAAAACCTGAACTTGCCACAAGCAAGCGAATTGGTTTGATTCGCATTCACATGGAAGAAGATGCTGGTAAATCAGTTCATGGCCAAGGATATTCCATGGTTAATTTAAATCGTGCCTGTACACCACTGATTGAAATTGTTAGCAAACCGGATATTCGATCGGCAGAAGAAGCGGGCGCATATTTAAGAAAGTTGCATGCCATTTTAATGTATATCGAGGTTTGTGATGGAAATATGCAAGAAGGCTCTTTCCGTTGCGATGCAAATGTATCGGTTCGAAAAAGAGGAGAAGAAAAATTTGGGACACGCGCAGAAATTAAGAATGTTAACTCATTTCGATTTGTTGAAAAAGCGATCGAGTATGAAATCAATCGACAAATTCAAGTATTAGAAAGTGGTGGAAAAGTTGTACAAGAGACTCGATTGTACGACAGTGGAAAAAATATTACGGTTTCGATGCGTTCAAAAGAAGAAGCACATGATTACCGTTATTTTCCAGAACCTGATTTAATACCTCTAGTGTTGGATCCAAAATTTATTGAGCAAACGAAATCAAACCTACAAGAACTTCCTGATCAAAAAAAGGAACGCTATATCCGAGAATATGGAATTCCTGCATACGATGCGAATGTCATTACATTTAGCAAAAAGCTTGCTGAGT
>CAZPTV010000480.1:0-1901 GCA_964589335.1 uncultured Bacteriovoracaceae bacterium | reverse complement strand
CATCAATCATAAATGCAGCCTTTGTTGCGACAAGCTTGCTTGCAAAATATTCGCGGTGCGTGTGGAATATTTCAATTCCAGGTACGAATTGGCCGTCTAACCATCTATACTTACGTTCGTATTTAAGTCGAAATGAATTTGAATCGCGTAAAACACCTGCTGATTTTTTTGAGTTCATTCCTATTCCAAAAATACCAGCTTCTATTAGTAGACTCGAAACTGATGTCGAATAACCCGTTGAAAGAAATACACCATGAACACCTGTCGATGGAAAAATTCCATTTTCTAAAAACCAATAACGAACTCCAGCACCAAGTCGAACTTGAATTAAATAATCCTCATTTAGTTCATGATTTAACCCCATTCGAATATTAAGTTGAGAGTCCCAACCCTTTTGATTTGCATGATTTGTATCAAAAGAGAATTGAGTTGCACCTAATCTAATTTCAGATTCACTAAAAAAATGATTGCGGTATTCATGCATCCATTCCGCTTGTGCACCAAGTGGTTGAAAAGTATTCGCACGGTCTGTTCCTTCTATTTTTTTGCCAAAAACTCCTTTTACCACTGAATTCTTACTTGTATCGTTTGTATCAAAGACATAAATATTTTTTTGAGAAGACCATGTTCCAAGTTTAACACTACTTTTTTTCAAGTCGGCATTTGCAGACGAAATAGTGAATAGAATGATTAATAATATTTTCATTTTTTATCCTTAGAAACCTAGTAAAATGCCATGTCTTAAACCTCTTGAACTGACAATAACATCTTCTTTTTCAAAAGTTTCCATAGCGGTAAGTAAAATCGCAGCTCCCGTAACTATTAAATCTGAACGACCCTGTCCAATAACTGGATTTGCTTTTCGTTCAGTTTCAGTTTGTGTGGCCAGCGATTCATATAAATCAGCTACATGACATCGACTTAATCGGTAGCCATCAACCTTTTCACTCGTAAAGACAGGCAAGTGGAGCGCATGTGCGGCCAATGTTGTGGGTGTCCCTGCAATTGCAACCCATTCTTTATTGCGTAACTCTTTCGACAAGTCGGAGTGAATTTGCTTCCACATTTCTTTTAAATATTTCTCTAGAATCTCTAGCGATTGTTTTTCATAAGGGTCACCACGGAGAAACATTTCGGTGCCGCGTACACATCCCATATCTATACTTTGACCTGAAATTTTATTGTTTATTTTATCAAAAACTACAAATTCTGTACTACCTCCACCAATATCTAGAATAGCAGTATTTTGTGGATCATTCATAGGTAACAACCCACCAAGAAAACTAAGCTTGGCTTCTTGTTCTCCAGGTATGATGGATACTTCAATCTGTGTGAGTTTTTTAATTTTATCAAAAAATTCTTTTGCGTTAATAGAATCTCTCGAAGCAGACGTGGCAACTGCAAATATTTTTTCAACTTTATACTGATTGCAGATTTCTTTGTATTTTTTAAACACATCTTCTGCGCGATTCATTGCTTCTAAAGAAAATTTTCGATTTGCATTTACACCATAACCCAAACGAGGATACTCAATGCGCGAATCTATTGTCTTTAGAATTTTTCTCTTTTGTCCAGATTGATTACTTGGAATTTCTTCGGTTTCAGCGACCAGCAACAACATCGTATTGGTGCCAATATCTATCGAAGCTTGAATCATTTTTTCTTTGCGTCTGCGTCTTTATCTTCTGGCGCAACATCCGTATTTGGATCAACCGATACATTGGGGTCCCCTTTACCGGCGTGAACGTATTTTAAACGTAATTTCATTTGATAGTTTTCTTTCTCCAATTTTTCGATTCTATTTTTTAAATATCGTATCTCTTCATCTTGCTCTGCAATTTTCTTTCCCCGTTCATGGGCTGCAGTATAATAACCTTCATCAAAATTTTCTGTTTTTGGAT
>CAZPTV010000479.1:0-1905 GCA_964589335.1 uncultured Bacteriovoracaceae bacterium | reverse complement strand
CCTGTATGCAGCCAACCATCCGAATCAAGTACTTCAGATGTTTCTGTCGGTTTTTTAAGATATCCAACAAAAACATGTCTTCCCTTTGTCAATATCTCACCATCATCTGCAATTCTAAACTCGGTCCCTGTTGTAGGAACACCCACTGTTCCTGCGCTATCAATACCTGGTTGAGTTTGACAAGCAACTCCTGTCGATTCGGTCTGTCCATAATCTTGTAATATTTCAATTCCAAGTGATGAATACCAGTCTGCAACGTTTGCAGAAAGTGCAGCTGCTCCAGAAGCCGCTTTCTTTACATTCTGTAATCCTACTGCTTCTTTTATTTTATTTAATACCAATCGTTCAGCGATGAAATTACAAAGATGATCCCAAGGCGTAATCCAACGCCCTTGGTATCTTTTTTTTGCATATCTAGAGCCCATTTGAAAACACCATTGGGCAAGTTTCTGTTTACTGCTTGGGGCTTTCGATAGCTTCGCTTGTACGCCTTCCATAATTTTTTCCCAGACACGTGGAACACACAATAGTAAGGTTGGTTTTACTTCTACGAGTTCAATCGTTATGGCATCAATTTTTGTACAAAAACTTACAGGCAGTCTGCCTGTAATTCCAACACCTAACTTTTGTAATTTTTCAGCAATATGGCAAAGGGGTAAGAATGAAAATAAATTTCCTAACCCCAGTTCAATCTTCCAATGTTTAATTGTCATGTCTGAAGTAAATGCTAGATTGTCCTGTGAAAGCATAGCTCCTTTGGGCTCACCAGTGGTGCCCGAAGTAAAAATTAAATATGCTGGAGAATGTACATCTAATTGATTTAAATAATCTTCGTAAGACTTACCCTGACGCAACTTTTTACCTTCTTCAACCGCTTTAGTATATGCAACGGCTTTGGGGTGAATAGAGGTGTCATCATTAAATACTAAAATTATCTCTACAAACTCAGGTATTTCACCAATTTTTGAAAAATATTTCTTATCTTGAACTCCTATTACTTTTGCACCCATATTTTTTATAATGTACTGAATATCAGTTTGAATTGAGTTAGGATAAATGCCTCCAGACATTGCCCGAATTGAAGTCAGTGCCAATTCCATATGAACCCATTGGGGATTATTATAAGAATAGATTGCTCCTGAATCCCCAGGCTTAATCCCCTTACTTTCAAAATATGCTGCTAAATAGTGAACTCTATCTCTAAACTCTTCAGCTGAAATTGATTTCCACTGAGTTTTATCAACTTTAACGCGTTGCGATATGTCTTTTGGTGATTCTTTAGCCCATGAATTAAGTCTATGTAATACTGAGTCCATCAATAACCTCGATATATCCGTTATAGTTCGATTTATTTCAGCTTTATATATTACCTTAAACATTAGATTCTTCTAGATAATTTGAATTCTGTGATTGATCTTACGGCAGTAATTGGATAAATGTGCCCAAAACAATTTTGTCAATTTTATCTGGAGGTTAACTTGGCTAATACTAAATCCGCTGCTAAACGAGCACGTCAATCAGTTAAACGAGCTGCACGCAATCAAACCTTAAAGTCTAAAATGAAGACTTTAGTTAAAAATGCAATCAATGAAATTGAATCTGCTAAAACGAAAGAATTAGCACTTGCTGCATTAAAAGCTGCAGAAAAAATACTTCAAAAAACTGCAAGTAAAGGTGCAATTCCAAAAGAAAGAGCTAGCCGTAAAACATCTAGAATTGCTGAACGTGTTGCTAAAAAATTCAGCAATCAAGCACGCGCTTAAATTATTTCGAGAATAAAATTCTCAACTAGCGTTTTAAATTCTAAGGACGATGATTTAAGTTTGTGGTCAAGTGACACTAACTTTTCAATCATCGTCTTTTTTTGTTTTAAATTCCAATTTCTACTTTGTGGAATTGCACCTT
>CAZPTV010000478.1:0-1912 GCA_964589335.1 uncultured Bacteriovoracaceae bacterium | reverse complement strand
TCTAGAAGTAAAGGGATCTTGCTAACAATAAGCACAATTAAGATAATAAACAAAAAAAGTGGTAAGTTAGAAAATGAAGTCATTTATAGCGAAAGTGCAATGAAATGGGCGTATGAAAATCCATTGGGTTTATTTTTAACAAAAAATATACTAACCAATTCAACTATATCTAAAATAGTAGGCAAATATAAAAATACTTCTTTGAGTGCACGTTCAATTGAAAAATTTATAAATAAATTTCAAATCCCCATTCAAGAATATGAAGAAAAAAAATATAACTCATTTAATGATTTTTTTATTAGAAAATTTAAACCTGGGATGCGACCTTTTTCGATAAACAAAAATGAGTTCTGTGCTTTTGCAGAAGGAAGATATGTTGCTTATGATAAAGTAGATGCAGCAACCAATTTTCCTGTTAAAGGTAAATATTTAAATTCACTTGGACTACTCGGTGATGATGACAAAGCCAAATTATTTGAAAATGGTCCAATGGTTATCGCGCGACTTTGTCCAGTTGATTACCATCGTTTTCATTACCCAGATCAGGGCTCAACTGTAGAACGTTATTCTATTCATGGCCCTCTACATTCAGTGAATCCAATTGCACTAAAAAAAATACCTAATATTCTCATCAAAAATGAGCGCACAATTTCAATTTTAAAGACAGAGAATTTTGGATATCTTGCTTATATTGAAGTGGGAGCTCTTTGTGTTGGAAAGATCATTCAATCCCAAAACGAATTAGGACGTTTTCGGCGCGGAGACGAAAAAGGTTATTTTCTGTTTGGTGGTTCTACTGTTATATTATTAGGCGAACCCGGCTCTTTTACTCCGGATTTAGATTTAATTGAAAACACAAAAAAAGGAATTGAAACATTAATTCAACTAGGAAGCAAAATAGGTGTTAAAACCAATCTCTAAGCTTTTTAAATTAAATGTTCCAAGCTGGTATATATTTCCATTCTTTGTAACATTACTGATCATAAACCTCGGTCAACCAAGAAACTATGTTTTTGATGAAACACATTATATTCCAGCTTCTAGAGAAATCGTAAAACAAGAAGTAAATTTAAATTACGAACATCCTCCACTTTCAAAATTCATACTTGGATATGGTGCAAAATTAATTAATTCTATTATTAAAATTGTAGATCCGGTTGCTCCTGATATTATTGGATATAGATTTGTAACTATGGTTTTTGGTTTGTTATTAATTTGGGCCATATATCGTTGGATGAAAGTATTAGGTTTCAGAGAAAGGTCTTGTGTTTCTGCTTTATGGCTAACGGGTTTTAATTTTGTCTGGTTTGTACAAAGCAAAACAGTCATGCTCGAAATATTTTATATCTGCTTTGGTGTCTGGGGAACTTACTGGATTTATAAATCAAAATTCACAACGAATAGATTCCATTTTTTTATTGGATGGATTCTCGTCGGGTGCGCACTTTGTACGAAATGGTCTGCTCTTCCCTTCTTATTAATTGCAATTCTACTCTCATTCCACGAACCGTTATTACTTATCGTTGGTTTATCACTAATGACCATAACTTATATCATTCCTTATTATTGGGTTATAGACCTTAGGCAAAATGATGGATCTCTTTATCAAGGATCATTTATCAATAAATTAACACAATATCATTCAAGAATGTTTCAAGCGATGAGAAGCATTTCTGAAGTTTCACATCCATATCGTTCTAGTTTTTGGCAATGGCCATTACTCATTAGACCTATGTGGTATCATTTTGAAAATATTGGTGGAGATAAAGTACGCTGTGTTTATGGCGGTGGAAATCCTATTTTGTATTGGGTTACATTTCCCTTTCTTTTTGTTATTGCCTATCGTGGAATTAGAGATTTCATCATAACTAAATCCTTTAATAAGGCATCAATCATCATTGCAATTCATTTT
>CAZPTV010000477.1:0-1913 GCA_964589335.1 uncultured Bacteriovoracaceae bacterium | reverse complement strand
CAAACAATATCTCCGATATCAGAAAAATCTTTATAATTTTCAAACTGTGTTCCCAATATTTCTTTAGACATAAAAAGCTGAATTTTTCCGGAACGGTCTTGAATTCTCACAAAACCGCCTTTGCCAAAATCACGTATCGCCATGATCCTTCCCGAAACGGTTACGTTTACTCTGTGCGAATCAAGATCTTCACGTGATTTTTCTGAGTATGCTTTAAACACTTCATCACATGTATGTGTGGGCTTTAAATCATTTCGATAAGGATTGAGTCCTTTTGATTTCATTTTTGAAATTTTTTCAAGACGTACAATAACTTGCTCATTTAAATCTGGAATATTTTGAAATTCATTTTTGTTGAAGCTCATAAAAGAACCGCCTTAGTTTTTAATGAAGATTTTCTAAATATCTCTCTGCATCGATTGCAGCCATACAACCAGACCCTGCCGCTGTTATTGCCTGTCTGTATACATGATCTTGAACATCTCCGGCAGCAAACACCCCCGGAATATTTGTTTTTGTACCGTTTTTGGTAATAAGATAACCATTTTTATCCATATCAAGTTTACCCTTAAATATGGATGTATTAGGGGAGTGTCCAATCGCTACAAACAATCCGCTGACTTGTAACTCAGAGTTTTCACCACTAATTGTATTTTTTAACTTTAAAGAAGTTAACTCATTCTCACCTAAAGTATCCTCAATCACTGTATTGAGTAGAATTTTTATTTTAGGATTATTTTTCACACGATCCACCATAATTTTACTTGCTCTAAACTGTTCTCTTCTGTGAATCAGCGTGACCTTGCTTGCAAACTTTGTAAGAAAATTTGCTTCTTCGCATGCGGAATCACCACCTCCTGCAACTGCTATTTCCAATCCACGAAAAAAGAAACCATCACAAGTTGCACAAGTAGAAACACCTTTTCCCATCAACCGCATTTCATTTTTTAATCCTAATAAATTTGCAGATGCGCCTGTAGAAATAATAACTGTTTTAGAAACAAATGTTTCTTTATCTGTTTTTAAAACAAATGAATTTGATTTAGAAAAATCTACTTCATTCACTTGTCCAAAAACAAAACGAGCACCAAAGCGTTCTGCTTGTGCTCTAAATTGATTCATTAATTCCGGACCCATTATCCCCTTTGGAAAGCCTGGATAATTTTCAACATCACTTGTAATTGTTAGTTGTCCGCCTGCTTGCAATCCTTCAACGACTAGTGGTTTGAGATTCGCACGAGCTGCATAGATTGCAGCCGTCAGACCAGCGGGGCCTGTACCAAGAATGATCACATTTTCAGACATAAAATAATGTGACTAGCTTGATTTCGTGTTCTTTTTACTTGTAATGCTTTCGAACAACGTATCGATATTAGTATAATCTGCATTTTCAGAGTCGTCCTTCAAAGTGAGACTATTTTTATTCATCTCATCTTGGGTCACTAACCCACTTGAAGTACTTCTTTTAATCATGCGGATATCAAATTTTTTTTCTTTTACTGCTTCAGATAATAATGCCATAGGTTGTGGAATTTACTGGGATTATTTATTAATGTCAATACGATCAATAGAATAATACAAAACATTAATGACTTGTTGGCTCTTCGTTTCTTTCGTCACCATCATCCGTGTCGAAATCATTCAAAACTTCGTTATTAACTACAAGCCTAAGATTGGCTGTATTTCGTTTTGCTATTTTCTTTTTTGCTGTTTTTTCTCTAGAGCGAACTCGTACGTAAGCTTTTAAAAACAAATAAGAAAATCCAAAAATCATACCCCCAAGGTGCGCTACATTTGCTACACCCGACTTTGAATAAAAAACAGTAGATACAAATTCAATTGCAGCTAAAATGAGTACAAAATGTTTAGCCTTCATTGGGAAAATCATCATAAATAACATTTGTCTCTCAGAG
>CAZPTV010000476.1:0-1927 GCA_964589335.1 uncultured Bacteriovoracaceae bacterium | reverse complement strand
CAATGCTCGAGGCTAAAAATCTTTCAGAAAAAATACAAAAAGAAGCACTTGATTCTGGATATAAAGGAAGACGAGATTTACGCGAGAAATCTTTCGTAACTATTGACGGAAAAGACTCACGTGATTTTGATGACGCGATTTTAGTTGAAAAGACTCAAGCTGGATATGTTTTGTACGTTGCGATCGCTGATGTAGCGGAGTTTGTTAAATTTGGAAGTAAGCTCGATGAAGAGGCATATTCTCGTTCAACGAGCGTATACTTTCCTGAATGGGTTATTCCAATGCTTCCAGAAGCTTTAAGTAATGGAGCCTGTTCACTCCGACCAGACGAAGATAAGTTGACATTAACATGTGAAATGCATTTTGATCACGAAGGAAAAAAGCGAACTGCAAAAATTTACGAATCAGTTATTCGGTCTCATCGCCGATGCATTTACGAAAATGTTCAAGAAGAATTTCAAAGTGGAAATGAATTTTGGAAAGTTCCATTTGAGCTTTACAAAAGAATTAGAATTCGAAGATTTAAGCGCGGAGCAATGGATCTCGACTTGCCTGAGGCTAAAGTCATTCTCGATGAAAATGATGACACCATTGACATAAAAAAAATGGATCGTGTCGATTCACATAAGTTAATCGAAGAATTTATGATTGCTGCGAACGAGGCCGTAACTGAAATTATGGAGAGAGAGAGATGGCCCTTTGTTTATAGAGTGCATGAGCCACCAAAAGAAGAAGCATTAGAAAGATTCGAGCGTTTTGCGTCTGCATTAGGTTTAGCGGTCAATATCGGAGAAGGTAAGGATCCCAAACTCATTGCACGCTTTGTAGAAAGCTCAAAAGATTCTCCATTTTCTCAAAGTCTGCATTATCTTTTATTGCGCTCGATGAAACAAGCCCGGTATGAGCCTGTGAATCTTTATCACTTTGGTTTGGCTTCTAGAGCATATACTCATTTTACATCTCCAATACGGAGATATCCAGATTTAATGGTTCATCGTATTTTGAAACGCTACGCAAGGAGAGAGGTATTTAATTCAAAAGAAGAAGAAGAATATTTAAATTATTTAACCGACGCATGTGAGCATTGTTCAAAACAAGAAAGAAAAGCAGAAGAGCTAGATCGTAAAGTCATTAAAATTAAAAAAGCTCGGTTTATGGAAAAAAAATTAGGGCAAGAATTTTCTGCAAGGGTTACAAATGTAAGTGAAAAAGGTCTTTTTATTGAATTAGAAAAATTCTTTATCGAAGGAATGGTTTCAATCGAAGAATTAGGAAATGATTATTATGTATACTCCGAAGAAAGAATGATGCTTCGGGGCAAAAGGACTGGTGTAAAATTTAAAATAGGTGATCTAATATATGTTAGTGTTTTACGTGTGGATATCGATCAAGGCTTGATCGACTTTTCAATGGTTACTGAACAGGAAGATTAACAATGCAACTATTTAAAACAGGACAGCAAGTTACACGCGCAGTAAAAAATGTTCAGCGCCTTCGCGCAATTATCGGAGTTTTTTGGAAGCACGGCCTAGAAGAATTTTTAATTCGCATGGGTTTGCAAAAATATGGCGGTACAAATTTAAGAAAAGCCGGAGTGGAGCATTTAACGATTCCTGAACGTTTACGAATGGCATGCGAGGCTTTGGGCCCAACGTTTGTAAAGTTAGGTCAAATTCTAGGAAATCGACCTGATTTATTTCCAGTTGAATACATTGAAGAATTTAAAAAATTACAAGACAGTGTGTCGCCAGTTCGATTTGATGTAATGAAACCTTATATCGAAAAAGAATTAGGTTGTGCAATTGAAGACAAATTTAGCTCGTTTAATTCTACTCCAATAGCAAGTGCAAGTATTGGTCAGGTGTATGAAGCTCAACTCAAAACGGGTGAAGAAGTTGTTTTAAAAGTCCGTAGACCCGAAATTGAA
>CAZPTV010000475.1:0-1938 GCA_964589335.1 uncultured Bacteriovoracaceae bacterium | reverse complement strand
CGAACCAAGAACCAAAGCAATTGCATCTAATAAAATAGATTTTCCTGCTCCCGTTTCACCAGTAATTACATTTAGACCTTTTTGAAATTCAATCTCAAGTGAATCTATGATTACGAAGTTTCTAATTCTTAGCAGTTGTAACATGACGCAAACTCCCCTCGTTGCTTAGACCTAATCTCTATAGCCGTATTTTAATTTTTCCCTCAAAAGAGAAAAATAATCTCTCTTCGGTGATCGTAAAATTTTTAATTGATGTGTTTTAAATTTACTGACTTGAATTAAATCACCAATTTCTAAATTGAAACTTGTCTGTCCATCAAGTGTCAAAACTGCTTTTCCACCTTTAAACTGAGGAATGAGCTCGACTTGGGCCGTATCTCTCAAAATCATTGGTCTAAAAGTAACTGAATGTGGACAAATTGCAGTCAACGCCATTGCTGGGACTGTTGGTTCAATCACAGGTCCCCCTGCAGCTAAACAATATGCAGTTGAACCTGTTGGTGTTGATAAAATAACACCATCACCTTTGATTTGAGTCACATGTTTACCATCAACATTTACTTCAACATCAAATATTCTTGCAATTTCACCCTTACTCACTACGACATCGTTTACAATAGGTGCTTTAGTAATAATTTCTGTCCCACGTTTATACGTACATTCCAACATGGACCTTTCGCCAATTTCTAATTCACCTTCAATCGCAGATTGCAAGCCCTGCATGCATTCTGTTTTTTTAAATTCAGTTAAAAACCCCAACTGTCCCATATTAACGCCTAATATCGGAATAGACTTTTCTACCATTAATCTTGCAACACTAAGAAAGGTGCCATCACCTCCTAAAACTAAAATTAAATCAGTATGACGTATTAAATCTTCTTTCGACGCACACGTTGATCCCATTACAGCGGAACACATCTCTTTAGATTCGGATGCAAAAGTAACGTCTATTTTCTTTTTGCGTAAATATTCGGCTGCCTGAAGTGCCAATTCGTTCGCTTCTGGAACTTTATGCTTTATGACAATTCCAATTTTTTTAATGCTTTTTGCCATGTCGTGCCTATTTTCTTGATCTTCTGGTACTTCGTCAATTAAATAGTCTTCAGATGAATCAACTTGTACAAACTTCACAACCTCTTGCCGAAAAAATGAGACCTCAAAGGTTGGATGATTTTTTTGGCCAAACCTCTTTAGTATCAAGCGGAGCTCCTTTACGACGCGCCATTGAATCAGACTCAATTCAATCATTTTTACTTTGGGGACCACCGGGTACCGGAAAAACAACATTAGCAAGAATCGTTGCTCATCATACAGATCGTGAATTTATAGCGCTTTCCGCAGTGATGTCGGGCGTAAAAGATATTAAAGAAGCGATTGCTCGAGCTCAATATAATCGTGATGTATTAAATAAAAAAACAATTCTTTTCATTGATGAAATCCATCGCTTTAACAAATCACAACAAGATGCACTTTTACCATTTGTTGAGGACGGCACACTTACACTCATTGGTGCAACAACTGAAAATCCAAGCTTTGAATTAAATTCCGCCCTTCTCTCTCGCGCACCTGTTTTTGTATTAAAACAATTATCGAACGAGGAATTAACTTCAATTATTAAGCGAGCCCTCAATGACTCAACAAATGGATTTGGATCTTTAAACATTCAGATCCCTGAAAGCTGGATTTCTATTATTGTTGATATGGCAAATGGAGATGCTAGAAAATCTCTTACATTACTCGAAAGAGTTGTCGCGTTTACACAACAATCAAAAAATATTGACTTTGGATCCAACGAATTTCTATATAAAGCGCTGGGTGAAAAAACATTGCGTTACGACTCCAAAGGAGAAGAACACTATGACACAGTTTCAGCTTTTATTAAATCGATGCGAGATTCAGACCCTGGAAGGGTACCTGGCGGCGCGGACGGACGTCAAT
>CAZPTV010000474.1:0-1941 GCA_964589335.1 uncultured Bacteriovoracaceae bacterium | reverse complement strand
CTACCGTTCATTTAACTACGAAAAACTTTATTGCGAATTCAGTTTTCATGAAACCAAATTCAAATTTCATGCTGATCACCGGTCCAAACATGGGTGGTAAAAGTACAGTCATGCGACAAGTCGCTTTGATTACACTTCTTGCACAAATCGGATCCTATGTACCGGCGGATTCAGCGAAGATCGGAATCGTTGATAAAATTTTTACTCGCATCGGTGCAAACGATAACATAACCGAAGGATCATCCACATTCATGGTGGAGATGACAGAAATCAGTTATATCTTACGAAGCGCTACAAAAAGAAGTCTCGTTCTGATTGATGAAATTGGAAGAGGAACCAGTACTTTTGATGGACTTTCATTGGCATGGTCACTTGCAGTTGAAATGGCTGAAAATATTAAATCTCGAACAATGTTTTCAACTCACTATCATGAATTAACTGAATTGCCGAAGTACTACCCAACGATTCACAACTTCCGAATGTCGGTTAAAGTTGAAAAAGAAATTGTAAGATTTCTATATAAACTGGAGGAAGGTGCTGCAGAAAGATCCTACGGAATATTAGTAGCTAAACTTGCTGGACTTCCAGAAAATGTACTCAATCATGCAAGTCGTATTTTGAGACAACTTGAAACACAATCAAGATCTCGCAAATCTAAATCTGACTTTAGTTCTTCGGAGCAAACAGGCTTTGATTTTAAGATCGGCTTTGAAGATGCATAAATTTCTTTTTCCAAGTCAGATCTATCTATTATTTTTTCTATTTTTATTGCCCAAACCTCTTTACTCCAAACTACACGTCATACTTGACCCAGGTCATGGCGGTGAAGATACAGGTTCGATTCATGAGTACAATAATAGTAAAATTAGTGAGAAAGAACTGACCCTATTGATTTCAAAACAAATTTTGAAAAATCTAAAAAAAAGAAACGTCTACACTCAGTTAACACGATCTACCGATACTGTTGTACCTCTCGACACAAGAACTGGAATTGCAAAAAAATATTCTTATCATAAAAACCTAACTACAGTTTTTGTATCCATTCATATTAATTCGAGTTTTGATCCAAGTATTAATGGAATAGAAACATATATATTTAATGCCACCTCAAATGAAGCTTCGCAAAGACTTGCTGATATTGAAAACGGTTCACATCGCGTACAACAAAAAGGTACCTTGAATCTTATTCTTTCTGATTTAACTGCAACTGCAAATGTAAAAGACTCAGTCGAGCTTGCCTGTCAAATTAACGAAGACTTATTTAATACTATGAAAAAGAAATATCCCATAAAAGCTCATTCCATAAAAAACCGAGGTGTTAAAAAAGGGCTTTTCTATGTATTAATGGATGCGCGCGTACCAAGCGTTTTAATTGAGTTGGGGTTTGGAAGTAATGCACACGACTTATCAACGCTTATGAATCCGACTTACCAAGACATTCTCGCAAAAGGCATTGCAGACGGCATCATTAATTGGGCTTTAATAAATCAAAAAAGAAACTCAATTCTAGCCACTAATCCATCTGCACAAATGATCTCCGGTGTGAGTAAATCAAATCTAAATAAATGCAAATATGAGCCTTAGTTTTTAACTAGATCTAAGCTAAAGCGTCGTTTTATAAGATTAAATATCATTTAAATTAATGTATAATCTTTATACACATGTATAGATATTCCTGACATAGCATATATAAACTATATACATAATTATTAATAAATATCTGTTATTATTGAACTAAATAATTTCGCCTCAGTTGGCATGTGGGTTGCTTTATCTATAGGTATAACAAACTAAGCTTATTGAAGAGAGAGCTTTTTGGAGGATTTATGAAAACTATTAAACGAAGTGCAATGATCGTAGCGATATTAGGAATTTTCATCATTGCTTCAGGCTGCGGTAAGAAAAACCAAGACAATCAAGGTGGCGGCGGAGCAGCTGTAG
>CAZPTV010000473.1:0-1948 GCA_964589335.1 uncultured Bacteriovoracaceae bacterium | reverse complement strand
AACTTCACGTGCTATTGTTGAACGTTCTGTCTATGAAGCCTTTACTCAAAAAGTCGTTGAACGCGCGCGAAAAATAGTTGTCGGAGATGGTTTTAAAAATCCCACCGCAATGGGTCCGGTGGTCGATGAAAATCAATTTAAATCTGTTCTTAGGTTTATTGAAATTGCTAAGAAAGAAGGCGCAAAATTACTGTGTGGTGGTGAAAGCGTAAAGATTGGTAACGATGAACCAGGATATTTTATTTCTCCTACAGTTTTTTCAGATGTTAATCCAAAGATGACCATTGCTAAAGAGGAAGCTTTTGGACCCGTTCTAGCAATTATTCCTGTTGATAATTTTGATGAGGCCATACGCGTTTCAAATGATGTTGAATACGGTTTGTCTTCTTCAATCTATACACAAAACATACAAAGGATTATGCAATACGCTGACAAACTTGAATCTGGTATGTTGCATGTCAACTCACCTACAGTAGGTGGTGAAGCGCAAGCCCCATTTGGCGGAGTAAAGGCTACAGGCTTGGGTGGACGAGAAATGGGAAGTACTGGGCCAGAGTTTTTTAGCGAAATTAAAACGATGTACATCGATTACAATACGACCGTTCGCAAAGGTAATTTATACTAATTTTAAAAGGAGATAAAATGGGACGCAAAGTAAAAGCCGGAATAATTCAACTCGCAAATTGCATTGATACAAGTAAATCATGTGAAGAAATTAGCAAAGCAATGATTGAAGCTCACATGCCTTATGTAGAACAAGCAGCGAAGCAAGGTGTTCAAATATTATGTTTTCAAGAAGTTTTTAACGGGCCCTATTATTGTCCTTCACAAGATGTAAAGTGGTACGGACTCGCAGAAGAAATTCCAAATGGACCAACTACAAAGCTATTTCAAGAAGTTGCCAAAAAACACAATATGGTCATCGTTCTTCCGATTTATGAAAAAGAAATGAGTGGAGTTTATTACAATACGGCTGCAGTGATAGATGCAGACGGAAAATATTTAGGAAAATATCGTAAACACCATATCCCACAAGTCGCAGGATTTTGGGAAAAGTTCTTTTTTAAACCAGGCAATTTAGGGTTTCCTGTTTTTCAAACTAAATACGCTAAAGTTGGAGTATATATTTGTTACGATCGACATTTTCCTGAAGGCGCACGTGCTTTAGGTTTAAACGGAGCTGAAATCGTATTCAATCCGTCTGCAACCGTAGCCGGACTTTCGCAATATCTTTGGGAAATCGAACAGCCTGCGCATGCAGTTGCAAACGGTTATTACATCGCTGCAATCAATCGGGTAGGTCGTGAAATGCCTTGGAATATTGGTGAATTTTATGGTTCCAGTTATTTTTGTAATCCTCGTGGAAAAATTATTGCCCAAGCTTCTCCCACAGAAAATCAACTATTAGTTGCAGATCTAGAGATGGATATGATCGATGAAGTTCGTAATTTATGGCAGTTTTATCGTGATCGAAGACCTGAAGCTTATGGAGATTTAGTTAAATGAGCTCCAAGAAAACGACTGAAGAAATTCTAAATATACGTAAAACTAAAATGCTTCCATCTGTGACACATTTCTATCGTAAACCGTTGCATATGGCAAAAGCGTCGATGCAATGGGTTTGGGATACAGAAGGAAAAAAATATCTCGATTCATTAGCAGGAATTGTAACCATTAGTGCCGGCCATAACCATCCACGAATTAAACAAAAATTAAAAGCATGGTTGGATGAAGATCAGCCACAACACACAACGATTTTTTATCTGTCACAACCCATCGCTGATTTGGCTGAAAGAATTTCTAAATTAACTCCGAAAGGTTTGCATCGCTCGTTCTTTACAAACTCTGGTAGTGAAGCAAATGAAATGGCAATTTTATTGGCGCGACAATATACAAAGCGCTTTGAAATTATTGCTCTAAAACATGCGTACCATGGAGGTACCACGGG
>CAZPTV010000472.1:0-1961 GCA_964589335.1 uncultured Bacteriovoracaceae bacterium | reverse complement strand
TGGATGGTGAAATCAAACATCCCAAATTAAGGAACTAAGAATGGAAATGAGTACACTTGCAATGACGTATATTTTTATTCTTGCAATATTCACAGGAATTGAAGTGATCGGCAAAGTTCCAACTGTATTGCATACACCACTGATGTCCGGAGCAAACGCAATTCACGGAATCGTTTTAGTCGGTGGAGTTTATATTCTAGGCAAAGCTCAAGATGATTTTACATTAAAGTGTCTTGGATTTATTGCAGTGATTTTAGGAACACTCAATGTTGTAGGTGGTTTTGTCGTTACCGATCGAATGCTTGAAATGTTTAAGGCAAAGAAAAAATGAACTTTTTAGAACTAAAACATATTCCAGAATTGAGCTATCTAGTCGCTTCGATCATGTTCATTGTCGGATTAAAACGATTGGCAACTCCAAAAGCTGCGCGATCGGGAAATCTTATTGCTGCTGCAGGAATGTTTGTTGCACTTATTGGAACGCTTTTAATTGATGGAATTTCAAATTTTAGTTTAATCATATTAGCCATAACCATAGGTACAATTATTGGCTGGATCATGGCTAAAAAAGTACAAATGACATCAATGCCACAAATGGTTTCTGCATTTAATGGCATGGGTGGAGCCTGCGCTTTACACATTTCAATTTCTGAATATCTTGCACATAGCGATGCTTCAACCAGTGAGATGTTCAGTACATTATTGGGTACGATTTTTGGTGCAATCAGTTTTACAGGCTCAATCATTGCTTGGGGTAAACTTGAAGGAAAGGTTTCAGAAAAACAAGTAAGGTTGCCATTTCATTCAGTAATCAGCATCTCATTATTGCTTGCGCTTTTTATTTCAAGCGCGATAAATTTAATGACTCCTAATCAATTCGCATACGGTTTAGTCGTTGTCCTTGCATTATGCATGGGTATCTTACAAGTTCTTCCAATCGGTGGAGCTGACATGCCCGTTGTTATTTCTGTACTTAACTCTTGCACAGGAATGGCGGCAGCGGTCACTGGATTTTCAATGCACAATAATTCCATGATCATTGCAGGAATTCTCGTTGGCGCTGCAGGATCATTTTTGACGCTCTTAATGTGCAAGGCAATGAATCGCTCGATTGCAAATGTACTCTTCGGAACATTTGGTTCAGGCTCAGCAGCAACAGCATCCTCTGCGGCGCAAAATCTTGGATCTCAAAGAGAAATAAATTCATCTGAAACAGCTATTTTAATGAGTTATGCAAAAAATGTAATCGTGATTCCAGGATATGGTTTAGCCGTCGCACAAGGGCAACATCTGGTTCATGAGCTAGAAGAAATTCTAGAAAAAAAAGGGGTTGAAGTAAAATATGCAATACATCCTGTAGCTGGACGCATGCCCGGACACATGAATGTTTTACTAGCAGAATCAAATGTGCCCTACCCTAAATTAATCGACATGGAAGAAATCAATTCAGAATTTACAAATACCGATGTCGTCTTAGTTATCGGTGCAAATGACGTTGTCAATCCCTCTGCAAGAACTGACAAATCAAGTCCGATTTATGGAATGCCAATTTTAAACGCCGATCAAGCTAAAAATATTATTGTCATGAAGCGCGGTAAAGGCGTTGGATACGCAGGGATCGACAACCTTTTGTTTTATGATCCAAAATGCCGTATGCTTTTTGGAGATGCTAAAAATACGCTCAAAGATCTCGTATCAGAAGTTAAAGCTCTTTAGCAGTGCTTTAATATTATTTTCTTCAATTTCTTCTTTTGCAGAAATTTCTATGCCAGCCTATATTCGAGTCGGCAATGAAATTGAAAAACAGTACACGCAATATACTCAAAACTTGAAAAAACTTTTCGATGAACTCCATATCAATGTTAAAAAATATGCCCCAGAATTAAATGAAAAATTAAGACAAGTACCGCCATCTCCCGTACAACTAGGTTATCAAGTACTGCCGAACATAATAAAAGAAT
>CAZPTV010000471.1:0-1964 GCA_964589335.1 uncultured Bacteriovoracaceae bacterium | reverse complement strand
AGAATCATCACGCTTTTTGTGGCAATTATAGTCAGTTTAATGATTACATACATTCGATCAAAAAATTATCGAATTCATAGTTTTCGATTCTGGACGAGACTCTCCATCATTACATTGCTCTCAAATATTTTACTCACGAAGACAACAATATTAAATGGTTTCACTACAAGTATGATTGCGAGATATTTTCAGTTTGATGGAGAAACAGCATACGATGCAATGATGTATGAAGCCTTTCTTGAAATATGGTTCGTCTTAGCTCTGATTACTTTTGTTTTTCAGAAACTATTAGCTCGCTACGTTCGTATCTTTTAAAGTTAGATTCCAATTTAAAAAAAATAATATTCAGAGTGAAGGCAATCACGGTTAAGTTCTTTTAAGATTTGCTAAATACAGTGCGAAGAAAAATAAAGTTAGGCTTAATAAAAAATTATTTATTTGGATACTTTCATTAAAAATTAACCAAGAGATCAATACAGCAAGTGGAATTTTTAAATTATTTAGAACCGAAAGGACTGATACAGAAACTTTGGACACGCCTTTGTTCCATAAATAAAATCCAATTGCAGACGGAATGGCGCCTAAATATAGAATGATTAACCATTGTTCGTAAGAAATGTTTGAAAAATGATTGGGATCAGTAAATATCAATGTACTTATACTACAAATAATAAGTGCTCCGAGAAAAAGCCAAAAAAAAGATGAAGTCTGAGATATTTTTTCAACTTTGTTTATATGTTTATAAAGAAGTTGTCCAACTGCAAAAGATATATTTGAGGTTTGAATGGCAAGAATACCTTTAAAAGAATTACTTTGAATGGAGTGGTGGCTCACTAAAATATATGAACTTATAATTGCCATAATGGCAGCGCTTAACGGAAATATATTCATTTTCTTTTGAAATATTGAATTAATAAAAATCATATAAATAGGGGTCGTAATAGTAAGCAATGCTATTTCGTGAGCTGATAAAAACTGAAAACTATAAAAATAAAGTAAATACATGAGTCCAATCTGAATCATTCCAATTAAGATTAAAGAGAGGGAATGCTTATTTGGTTTTATTTTTATAAAAGGAAGAAACAATAAGCATGAAATTGCGACCCGTAAACTTGTAACTAAAACTGGATCCAAGTTATTTAATTGAGTTTTTATCAGTCCAAATGAAAATGCCCAAAGTACAGATGCCAAAATTAAAAAAAACATTAAAAATAAATAGCATTTCATGCATTCAATAACAAGTTAGACTATCCAAAGTTATTATTCTTAATGACAGAAACAAAAATGGGTAAATAATGCCGATTTGATATTATAAATATAATATTATGATTATAATATATGAATATTTACAAAAAAGAGAAAACACATTCCGAAATTTTAAAAACTGCATCACATGAATTGCGTAACAAGGGCTTGCAAGGTGCAAGTGTACAAAACGTTATGTCAAAGTCAGGTAAAACAGTTGGTGGTTTTTACGCGCACTTTGCTTCTAAAGATGAAATGGTAATCGAAGCAATGAAAGAAATGTTTTATGAAGTGACTGGATATACTGATCCGCTTAAACAACTTCAATTAGAAAGTAGATTTGAGAAATTTTTAGATATGTACCTGTCTACGACTCATAGAGATAAACCTGAAGTTGGATGCCCTGTTGCCTCGCTTGCACTTGAAATAGGTAGAGATAATCAAAAATTAAAAAACTCATTCAGCTCATTATTTGAAGGTATGGTTAAGTCTCGGGCTGATTCTTTTCTGGGCTCAAAGAATCAAGAAAATATTGATCAAATGTTAGCATTAACTTCGGCTTATGTTGGGGCAATCATTTTGTCACGAGCAACAAAAGGAACTGAACTTTCTGAAAAAATATTAAAAAGTACAAAACATTTTTTAATTAAATAAAGTTTCTATTTAAAACTAAATTGATTGTGACAACGAGAGCAGTCTTGAAACGCAGGCATGATATG
>CAZPTV010000470.1:0-1972 GCA_964589335.1 uncultured Bacteriovoracaceae bacterium | reverse complement strand
CAAAAGAAAATGCTAGAAACGCTGGAGTTCAAAATTCAATTCGATTTTTTAAAGCTTCTTTTCAGGACGGTAAACTTCCTGCTGGTTCGACAAAGGGATTCTTGGTCATGAATCCACCCTATGGCGAACGCATGGGTGAAAAAGAAGATATGCCTGAACTATATAAAAAAGTTGGTGATATTTTTAAGCATGTTTACAAAGGGTGGACGGCATTTATTTTTACAGGAAACCTTGAAGCGATGAAATTTGTTGGACTACGTACATCAAAACGAATTCCAATGTTTAATGGTGCGATTGAAAGCCGATTGTTAAAGTATGACCTCTATTAAAGTCAAAATAGTAATTTAATCAAATCGTTTGAAAAAAGTATCAATTCAAAATTAATAATCATTAATCTTGTTTTTTGATTTGAATTGCAAATTTATTTAATCCCGCTTTTTTTATTGTATCAATCACTAAGACTAAGTCTCCATGCCGTGATTCCTCATCTGCAGCAATGACCGCTTGTGTTTCAGGGTTATTCTTAAGGGCATTTTGTATTTCAGCAGTTAATTGCTCGATAGTGAGAATGTTTCCATTTAATAAAATTTGTCCTTGTTTTGAAATGGCTACTCCAATTGAAGCTACTGCTTTTTGGTCTGTAGCAGTTGATTTTGGTAAATTTATACCAATGACGTCTTTCATTAGTGCGGGTGCTGTTACCATAAATATAACTAATAAAACTAAAACGACATCAACAAATGGGGTAACATTTATATTTGAAATTGAACCAGAATCATCTTGGTCTGAAATATTTGCAGCCATAATTATTTAATTCTCTTTGAAAGATATAAATCTTTTAAAGATTCAGATTCAGAGATAAGAGTTTTTAATTTTCTGTTAAAAAAATTATATGCAATGACGGCTGGGATCGCTACAAACAGCCCAGCTGCAGTTGCAATGAGTGCAAATGAAATCGAAGCCATCAGTGCATTTGTATCAGATTTTTGATTCGACAATAATCCAAACGCTTGAATGATTCCAAGAACTGTTCCGAGTAGCCCAATAAAAGGAGCATTTGAGCCTAATGTTGCAAGCGTAGTGAACCCTTTTTCAAAGGAATTTTTTTCATTAGATAAATAACTTTTTACGGCACGGTCTACTTTTTCAGGGTTAACATCTTGGATTGAAAGTGCAGCTTTTAATGTGCCCGCACGCAGTCCTGTATTTTTTTCTGTCCAAGAAGAAATGTCTGAATTATTTGAAAGTAGATCATAGGCTTCTTTGTAAGAATCTGAAGTTTCTATTTTTTTAAATACCTTGTAACGATCCCAAATAACAGAAATTGACCAGACTGAAAGAATAAACAATAGAATAAAAATTAAATTTTCTAAAAATCCCATTGCGCTTAAAATTGCCGTCGTATTCATGCTTGCTCCATTATAACTCTAATTTAATGTAATCTTCTCCACCGCGATCATCTCGTAATACACCTAGAATCACCACGGGACCATTATGTGAATAATTCATTGTAAATGGATTTTCATTTTCACCAATAGTTCTAAATAAGCCAAGTGAGCCTTGGCTCACAAACCAAGTCGTTACTAAAATTTCTTTTGTTAGTTTTAAGCCGCCATCAGAATTAAAAGTTAGGTAATTTTCTTCACTTGAAGGGGAGTAGGATACTTTTAGAGAAACAGTTCTATCAGTTAGTCTTGTCATCGGTTGGCCGTCGGATAAAATATTTGATAAACTTGGATTTGTGTTTTTATTTGATTTGGTTGAGACAATGATGCGCTTGAATGAACGAACTTCATTTCCATCGTTTGTTTTTAGGCTGAGTAAAAATATATAAGGTATGCCATTATAAGTCTCAAGCGCAGTTTTTCCGTCAAAAACAGTTGTTGGAATAGAAAAAGTAAATGTATTGGTTGCGCCTGTATAATTTGGTGCACTTAAACCAGTAATTGTCCCAGTGCCTAAATCTAAGATA
>CAZPTV010000469.1:0-1973 GCA_964589335.1 uncultured Bacteriovoracaceae bacterium | reverse complement strand
CATAGTGATAAGATAGGGAGAACGTCTGAACGCCGCGCAAGAAATGCGCGTTGTTGGCAAGGACTGTCCACGGATATGGGACTATTCACCGGCGGTACACAAATTGGTGTTAGCATAGGTACGAGTAGTGTAAAGATTGCTGAGCTTACAAAGGCCGGCAAAAAATACACACTCGAACACTTTGGCGTATCCCAACTTCCAGATGGTGCAATTGAAAATCGAGAAATCGTCAATCACATGGCTGTCGTTGATGCTCTTCGAGGCCTCGTAAATGAATTAAAAATTAAAAACAAAAATGTTTTGCTATCGATATCTGGAAACAGTGTCATAGTAAAAAAACTTTTCATCGAACCAGTTCAAGAAAAAGAACTGGAAGATGCAATATTATTTGAAGCAGAACAATACATCCCCTTTGACATGAAAGAGATGTCGTTTGATTACCAGGTCATCAATCGCAAATCTGAACAAGGAAAAATAGAAGTTATAATCGTGGCTTGTAAAAGCAGTGTGGTAGATATGTACCGTGCTGCAATTCAAGACTCAGGTTTAAAATTGAGTTGTGTTGATTTGGATATTTTTTCTTTAATGAATACATTTGAAGCAAATTATCCTACGGATAACCCTGCTGCGATCGTAGATATCGGAGCCAGCAGTATGAAGTTTTTCGTATATTCCAAAGGCCAGTCGGTATTTTCTCGTGATATTTCAATTGGCGGCCGTCAACTGACAGGTGAAATCATGAATCACCTAAATATAAATTACGTTGAAGCAGAAATGTTAAAAATTGACGGAAATTTATCGGGTCAAATGCCACAAGAAGTTGCTGACTTAGTGCAAGTAGCCGCTGAAAATATTGGTACAGAAATAAAACGATCAATCGATTTTTTTCAAGCTTCAAATCAAGGAGTGAATGTCGGATTTATTTTGCTTTCCGGAGGTTCTTCTAGAATTTTAAATTTATCAAAAACAGTCGAAGAACTCAGTGGTTTGCCAACTCAACTTTTAAATCCATTTGCCAATATTGATTACAATAAAAAGTTTTTCAATGACGAAGCCGTCTCCGCCATAACAGGTTTAGTAGCAATTCCTTTAGGTCTGGCAATTCGAGGATTTGAAGGATGATTAAAGTAAATTTAGCTAAACGAACAAAAAGTGGGTTTACTCGCACGAATATGACCGGAGGAGGAACCAGTAGTATAAAACTCTCTGGAGGTGTTGGCGATTTTATAGAAAAAATGAAAGACCGTTTTTCAAGGCCTGCTCAGAGTATCGAAACATCCAGTGCGGGCGGATCAAAACTGTCTATCATGCTTGGTAACCCTATTGTAAAATTAGTTTTTTCAATTGTGATGGTTTACTTAGTTATGGAAACGCTAGATGGGGCGAAAAAAACCGAAGTTAAAAATGTTCAAATTCAAATTGATAAATCAACGGCTGAATCGATGTTGTTGACGAATCGATTAAATGAATTGACTGGTTATCAAGAATTAAAAAATAAATTAGATTTAGATGAAAGAAGTTTAAAAACTAAGCTCGAGACTTTAGTAAAATTAATGCAAGATCGCGCAGTACAGCCGAAATTATTGTTGCAATTATCGCAAGTATTACCTGATGAATGTTGGATTACCGAAGTAAAAATTAACGAGCAACAAGTAGTGTTTCAAGGTTTGGCCTCATCGCTTGAAACAATTTCTGACTTTGTTAAAAATATTAACGGTAGCAATTATCTAACTGATGCTCAAATGAAGAGTGCAAATGAAGAAAAAAGTAAAACAGGTGAATTAAAATTACAAAAATTTGAAGTGACTGCAGTCAGAAAGCAGGTGCTTTAATGGATGCGCTTTCTGGTATTGCAGGAAAAATTCCATCTGTAATACTTGCAATTTTGTATTCACTTTATATCGGTTGGCAGCATTATGATTGGTTACGAAGCCTTACGTCTGAATTGGGAAGAAAAAAAGTTGAATTGAAAC
>CAZPTV010000468.1:0-1981 GCA_964589335.1 uncultured Bacteriovoracaceae bacterium | reverse complement strand
CACCTTTGACTTTCAAGTCTTTAATGACACTTACAGAATCACCTTCGGCTAAAACAGCTCCATTCGAATCTTTCACTACAATTTCTGTGCTGCCACTTTTAGTTTGTGACTTTTCAATTTGATAAATTATTTTATTTAACCAAGTCTGTGCATCTTCTGAGCTTTCAAACCAACGATTTGCTTCCATGCCGAGTTCTTCGACAATCGACTCGCATTGCTTAAGATATTGCTTAGCTTGTTGGATGACTTGAAGTTGTTTGTCTGAATTATTTGAAGTCAGAAAAGATTGAATCCCATCCTCGTCATTATCTGACTCTGAAAAATATGTGGATAGAAAATGTTGAAGTTCTTTATATTTTGTTATGCTCATTTGTGTATCCTATATTATTTAAACTAAATGTCCTCCATGATTTTATAAGTTGAAGTAATAACATTAGGCTATTTTAACTTTTATACAACAAATGAATAGGCAGATTATCCTGATTATTTATTTTGCTTTTGGTTTGAAATTATTATTATGATTTTTTTACTTATAATAAAATAACTAAAAAACAGGGCTTGATTGATCAATTTCTAAAGTAATATTAGACGAACATAAAGCGACAATAAATATTCTAGAAAATGAGCCAAATACTTGTTTTGAAATAAAATTTCCTAAGGCAAAAAGTCTAAAAAAAAGCATCATAAATACTATTAAACGCCTCAAAACGCCATGCGTTGTAACGTTTGAATAGTGAAGTTTAAATAAGGGACTGGTCAAATATATATATTTTATATTAATATGTCATCGTGTTCGAGGAGCGTTGCGAGGTTTCTTACCCTAGGCTCGAACATTCTAAATACAACGGCGCTCTTTAATTTTGATTAAGGAGCAATCTATATGCATAAAGAATCCACTGCAAAAATATTAAATAAAAATGATTTCGTCGTCGCAGATATCAATTTAGCTGATTGGGGTCGCAAAGAGATTAAAATTGCAGAAACAGAAATGCCGGGTCTCATGGCGATTCGCGAAGAATTTTCTGCAACAAAACCGCTTAAAGGTGCACGGATTACGGGTTCACTTCACATGACCATTCAAACGGCTGTGCTTATTGAAACATTAAGTGCTCTTGGTGCTGAAGTTAGATGGGCATCATGTAATATATTTTCCACGCAAGATCACGCTGCAGCTGCGATTGCGGCAGCAGGGTATTCGGTATTTGCTGTAAAAGGTGAAAGTCTAAAAGAATATTGGGACTATACCCATCGAATCTTTGATTGGGCTGATGGTGGATTTTCGAATATGATTTTAGATGATGGGGGTGATGCAACGTTATTATTGCATCTGGGTTCACGTGCTGAAAAAGATATTTCAGTTCTTGCTCATCCAACATCTGAAGAAGAAAAAATTCTATATGCAGCGATTAAAGAAAAACTTAAAGTTCATCCACACTGGTATTCAAAACGCCTGTCACATATTAAAGGTGTTACTGAAGAAACAACAACGGGTGTACACCGTTTAATTAAAATGCATGAGCGTGGTGAATTAAAATTTCCGGCAATCAATGTAAATGATTCAGTTACAAAATCAAAATTTGATAATTTATACGGATGTCGAGAATCTCTAGTGGATGGAATCAAGAGAGCAACCGATGTGATGATTGCAGGAAAAGTTGCAGTCGTATGCGGATATGGAGACGTTGGTAAGGGTTCTTCACAGGCATTGAGAGCGTTGTCGGCACAAGTGTGGGTGACTGAAATTGATCCGATCTGTGCATTGCAAGCAGCAATGGAAGGATACAGAGTGGTTACCATGGATTATGCTGCAAAACATGCAGATATATTTGTAACTACGACTGGAAATTATCATGTCATTACTCACGAACACATGAAACAAATGAAAGACCAAGCGATTGTTTGTAATATTGGACACTTTGATAATGAAATTGATATTGCATCCCTTGAACAATACAAATGGGAAGAAATCAAACCACAAGTG
>CAZPTV010000467.1:0-2000 GCA_964589335.1 uncultured Bacteriovoracaceae bacterium | reverse complement strand
CGACTTCGACTTCTTCTTTTGGTTCATCGTTAAACTCACTGGATGTTTTAAGATTTTTATTTTCTTTATCAACTTTATATTGTTCGTCTTCATAGTTTTTCTGAAGATCTCTTGCATGTTTCATGGATTCCTCGGGATCTCCAGATGCACCTTCTTTTGGTTTTTGAAGTAAGGCAGTCTCAGGTGCGGCTCCACCTTTTAAATAAGCCTCAAATTCCGCTCTTTCAGAGTAACGTATCGAACGAATAGCAAAGCGTTTTGCATTGTCAAAATTTTTAAGTCGATATTCTTTGCGAGCTTTATAGAAATTCTCTGCAGCAGCTCTAAAAAAATCAGGTGAAAGTGAGTCTGCGTGTAGTGTTCGTGCAGCTTTTAAAGCAGTGTCTGCGTTAGCGATTTCTTGTACGGGTCTGAGTGTGGTCACCGAGCAGGCGCTCACACCCAGAGTTATGATTAAAATGAATGTCCTGAGGATCATTCACAATTATTTTTCTGTGATTCTAAAGTTTGCACGGCGATTCTTAGACCAAGCAGCTTCATCGTGACCTGGATCCATTGGCTTTTCTTTTCCGTAAGAAATAATAGTAATGCGATCAGCAGGAATGCCTTTATCCATTAAAAAAGATTTAGTTGCTGAAGCACGTCTTTCTCCAAGTGCGATATTGTACTGAATGCCACCTCTTTCGTCACAATGACCTTCGATTTGAACTTTTACCGAAGAATTTTTTTTCATGATATTTGCGTTTTCACTGATAACGTTTTTTGCTTTTGAGTCTAGTGCGTTACTGTCGTAAGCAAAGTAAACTGTTTGTATGCCAAGCGCTTTGCCTGAATCGCTATCTGATAAATCGCCAGCTAGATCGCTTGCGGATGGACCAGAGTTTGAGTTTTCTAGAGATTCGTCAGCCTTTTTCTTTTTTGAACAGCCAACAGAACCCAAGGATAGCCCAACTGCTAAAGTTGTTACTACACAAAGACCAAATAGTTTGGATAGTTTCATTAGTGATGATCTCCTTCTAAGATGTACTAATCATGATCAAAATTTCAAAATCAGGCTAACATTAGCCATGCCATAGCGCAACAGCAAGTATTGGAAATACAAAGAAAAAAATCACAAGACAATAGCCCATGATGTCACGTGCTTTTAATCCCATGATGCTCAAAAGTGGAATAGCCCAAAATGGTTGAAACATATTTCCAACCATATTTCCGTAAGCAATTCCCATTGTAGTAAGTCCATACGGAGCATTTAAAGATTTTGCAGCTTGTAACATTACTGGACCTTCAACTGCCCATTCTCCTCCGCCCGATGGAATAAATAATTTAGTAACGACGCTGGATAGGTAAGAATAAAATGGAAGTGTTTGTTGATTGGCAAGTTGCACAAAAATATTTGCAATATCGTGACCGAGTCCTGAGTCACGCATGAGTCCCATGATGCCGCCATAAAAAGGAAATTGTAGAATTATTCCTGTCGTACCTTTGACTGAATTTGCAATTGCTTTCGAATAAGACAACGGATTTGGATGTAAAAGCAAACCAATGACAAGAAATAAAAAATTAACAATATTATGGTTTAAGTTTTGCCATCCTTCTTTATGAAAATATTGAATTAAAAAAATTAAACCAGCGATGCCAATGAAAAAATTAGTCAAATAACTGCGTTCCATTTTTTCAGAAAAAGTTTTTGCTTTTTCAATCGTGTGAATTTTTTGAATATTTGACTTCAGATCAACATCGAATTCATCGATTGTTTTTATTTTTCGGCTTGGAATCATTTGAATGATTACAAGGGGGACAATGACCGCAATACAAGCACAAACGATTAAATTTAAAGGTAAAAAAATGGTTTCTTTTAGTGGGACAAGACCAATTTCATTAAAGAGAAAGTGACCGGGAGTATTGATTAACAATGGAGCCGAGGCAGTCGTGCCAGCGTGCCAGAGGAGCATGCTCGTGTAAGATGCTGTAGCAATGAGTGGATAATGTACGCTAATTTT
>CAZPTV010000466.1:0-2004 GCA_964589335.1 uncultured Bacteriovoracaceae bacterium | reverse complement strand
CCTGGTAAAGTCCTAACAGGACTTATGAAACGAATTAATCGTGAAATGCCAGTTGAAAGTATTTCAACTGTTGAATTACTTAAAAACACTAAAAGGAGTTAGTCATGTCTCGACCGCAAGCTTTAATTACCGGAGGTACTCGTGGAATTGGTAAAGCAATCTGCTTAAAGTTTGCTGAATCAGGACATGATATAGCATTCACGTATCGATCAAGTGATTCCCAAGCTCAAGAATTAGTCGATGTATTATCTAAAATGGGTTCAAAATCTAAAGCTTATAAAGTCGATATGAGTAATGTACCTGAACTCACACTCACTATTGAAAATATTTTGAAAGATTATCCATCCATTTCAACTTTAGTAAATAATGCAGGTATTTCAATTGATGGTCTATCAATGAGATTTAAGCCAGAAGACTTTGATAAATTAATGGATACGAATGTCAGAGGGGCATTTTATACAACCCAAGCAATCTTACGCCCAATGATGAAACATAAAAACGGTAGCATCATATTTATTAGTTCTGTAATTGGACAAATGGGAAATGCAGGACAAGTTCCATATTCTACTTCAAAAGCAGCGCTTTTTGGAATGATGAAAAGCTTTGCAAAAGAATTGGGATCACGCAATATTAGGGTTAACGCAGTGGCGCCAGGATTTATTAAAACTGATATGACTGAAAGCTTGCCTCAGGCTTCTAAGGAAGGTATCTTATCCGGCATACCTTTAGGGTACTTTGCTGAACCATTAGATGTTGCCAATGTAGTTTCGTTCTTGGCATCTGAGAATTCACGCTATATTACAGGTCAAGTCATCGCAGTAAATGGCGGACTTTACATGTAATATTTAATTTTAAACGGAGAAAAAAATGAACGTAGAAGAAAGAGTACGTAATATCATTTGTGATCAACTATCAGTAGAAGCTTCTAAAGTAACACTTACAGCAAGTTTCATTGATGATCTTGGAGCTGACAGTCTCGATCTAGTAGAATTAATTATGACAATGGAAGAAGAATTTAAGCTAGATATTCCAGACGAAGACACAGAGAAAATGAAAACCGTCGGCGATGTTATTAAGTACATTGCTCAAAAACATACAGCATAATAATTAAATAATTTTAATGAAAAAAAAGCGTGTAGCCGTTACGGGAGTCGGGTTAATTAAACCGATCGGCAACAATGTTGCTGAGAATTGGGATTCCCTAATTCATGGCAAAAGTGGTGTCAGTCAAATTACACGTTTTGATGTTACAAAATTTCCAGTAAAAATTGCAGGTGAAGTTAAGAATTTTAAACCAGAACCATTGATCAACACAAAAGATCAAAGGAAATTTGGTTTATTTATTCAATACGCTGTTTTTGCCGCGCACGAAGCACTTAAAAATGCAAATCTAGATGGACGTTTTGGTGAGTCTGGAAATGCTGAGAAAATAAATCCTACTCGAGTTGGAACATTAATTTCTGCCGGAATGGGTGGACTTCCTGAAATCCAATATTGGGATCGAGAACTCATTTCAAAAGAAAAAAAATCAGTATCTCCATTTTTTATTCCAATGGTTATTCCGAATATGGCCAGCGGACAAATAAGTATTAGTCTAAATGCTCAAGGTCCAAGTTCATGTATTGTTACGGCTTGTGCAAGTTCTACACATGGGATTGGTGAAAGTGCACGACTCATTCAAACTGGACTTGCAGATATTATGATTTGTGGGGGCGCTGAGGCAGTCATATGCGAATTAGGAATTGTAGGTTTTGCATCTATGAAAGCACTTTCACAAAGAAATGAAGATCCCACACATGCATCAAGACCATATGACAAGGATAGAGATGGGTTTATATTATCTGAAGGTGCTGGTGTTTTAATTTTAGAAGAATGGGAACACGCTAAAAATCGAGGTGCAAATATTCTTGCAGAATTTAAAGGATATGCCCTCAACGCAGACGCATACCATATGACCTCGCCTGCTCCCGAAGGACGTGGCGCTGAAACATGTATGCGATTGGC
>CAZPTV010000465.1:0-2004 GCA_964589335.1 uncultured Bacteriovoracaceae bacterium | reverse complement strand
TGGAATTAAAGCAGACTACTATGGTTCTCTAATGCCTTTAAATCAAGTTGCCTCAGTAACGTGCCCCGATGCTCATACAATTCAAATTCAACCTTGGGAGCAAACCATGTTGCAACCAATTGAAAAAGCAATATTGATTGCAAATATCGGACTTGTTCCTCAGAGCGATGGAAAGTTAATTCGTATTCCGCTTCCAATGCTTACAGAAGAGCGTCGCAAAGAATTAGTTAAATATATTAAAAAAATTGGTGAAGACAGTAAAATTGCACTTCGAAATGAACGAAGAGATGCTAACGAAACTGTTAAGAAAATGGAAAAAGATAAAAAAATCACAGAAGATGATACAAAAAAAGCTACCGATCAAATTCAGAAAAAAACAGATGATTTTGTAGCTGAAGTTGATAAGCTCATTACGCAAAAAGAAAAAGAAATCATGAGCGTTTGATTCATGAGTAAAAACATTTAAATGTCTCAAATTCTATTTAAATCCAATGAAACGAAAACTCGTGCACTCACAGCTCTAGTCGGTGTTTCAGCATTATTGTTACTATTAATTCCTGGCGGACATATAGGTGCAACGATTGTTACAGCTGTTTTGTCGCTTGGAATGTCGCTAGAGTTTTCAAAAATAATTTTTAGACTGTCAGACGCAAATGAAAAAAAAATAGCGTTATTGGGAACGAATTGGCTTATCATATTTATAAATATTTTTTTACCGTACACTTTAATCGAATGCTTGATGGTCTCATTTGTTTTCCTTTTTACGTATTTTTTAATTACAGCTGAAAAACATGCGGCTTCACTAAAAGAACATTTTCAAGAATTCATGAATCTAATATTTGTGTTAGTTTATGTGGTTATGTTCATGTCGTTTTTACCAATGATTAGAAAAGGTCCAAATGGTGTGAATTGGCTAATTCTTTTTCTTTTAATAAATTGGGTTGGTGATTCTGCCGCATATTTCGTTGGTAGAAAATATGGTAAAAATAAATTGTATCCAATCATTAGCCCTAATAAAACAATTGAAGGATCTTTGGGTGGTTTGTTGGGCAGTCTTTTAGTTGCACTTATTTATAAATTGTTACTTTTTAAAGACTTAGGTATTTTGCCCGCTATTTTAACTGCACTTATTGTCGGGTTGTTTTCGCAGGTCGGCGATCTCTGTGAGTCAATGATTAAGCGCGCATATGGGATTAAGGACTCTGGGCAAATATTGCCTGGCCACGGAGGGATACTCGATCGTTTTGATGGAGTCCTCTTTACGATGCCGATTATGTACCTGTGTACTCAATTCTTTCATACTTGAAGGATTGAAAGCATTTCGGAACATTGATAGCATTACAAAATGTTAACTTATATTTTATCATTTGCATTATTACTTGGACCATTAATCTTTATTCACGAGCTCGGACACTATCTGTTTGCTAAATTATTTAATGTACGTGTCGACGCATTTTCAATGGGCTTTGGCTGGAAGTTGTACAAAAAAAAGCATGGTGAAACAGAATACTGTCTTTCACTAATTCCATTGGGTGGTTATGTTAAATTATTAGGACAAGATCCGAATGAACAAATTGCACCTGAATTGCTTCCGAGAACTTTAAATTATCAAAAGCCGTGGAAAAGATTTTTAATTTTTATTGGTGGTCCTTTATTTAATTTTTTAATGGCAATCAGTATTTTTGCATTCATGATGATTTTGGGTGAACCTCATATCACTTCGTTAGTAGAAAGAGTGCCGCAGGGAACTCAGGCATATGTATCTGGATTTAGATATGGCGATACAATTACTGCGATTGGAAATGAGACATTAAATAAGATTGAAACTGTAAATAAGATTATAAATGAATCGATCAATAAAGAATTAAATTTTCGTGTAAAGCGAGGATCTGAAATTGTAGAATTAAAGGCAGTGCCAAGACCAGTGCCTGGGTTAAGTATCTACGGAGAAAATATTGAAGTTGGAGTGATTAGAGATGATCATGTTTTTAGAATTTTACCAGC
>CAZPTV010000464.1:0-2014 GCA_964589335.1 uncultured Bacteriovoracaceae bacterium | reverse complement strand
AGTAGCGACTGCACTTTCGAATGGGCAAGTATCACTTGCGTGGAGTGACCAATCCAATAACGAGTTAGGCTTTGAAATTTACCAAGCACTGAATGCTTCATTTACGATAGGCGTAGTTTTGTTAGATACTACAAATCCAAATGTAACAACATTTACAATAAATAATTTAAATCCAGGTACAACCTATTACTTTAAAATTCGTGCTACAAATTATGCAGGAAATTCTGCATATACTTCTGTAGTAAATTCTACGACAACGATCAATCCTAACAGTGGGTTAAATCCACCTTCAGATTTAACGGTTTTCTCACAATCTTATACGAGTATTTCAATCAGTTGGACTGATAATTCAACGAATGAAACTGCGTTTGTGATCACTTATTCTACAACTCCAAATTTCATTTCAATCAATTCGCAAGTTGTAAGTCCCGCGAGTGCGGTTGGGTATACGGTTTCGGGTTTATCTGAAGGGATTACGTATTATTTTAAAGTCGCAGCGATGAATGCAAACCAGACCTCAGCATATTCAAATGTCATTTCTTCTTCAACGTCGATTCAAGGACCCAGTAACTTAAGCGTAATCACTGCCAATACGACATCGTCTACTATCGATTTACAGTGGGATAATCCAAACAATTCAAATTTTAACGGTTATCTTGTTAAATATTTTAAAACAACTGATCCCAATACAATTATGACCACAAGTTTGATCAATGTTTCTGTGGTTAGCGGAACAACAATGAAAGGGACTGCGTCTGGGCTCAATCCATTAACGTCATATGTTTTAAAAGTGGCTGGAACTGTTAATTCTTCAACTTCATTTTATTCAAATGAAGTTACAGAAACTACACATGATTATTCTGCGTCGGCTGCACCTTCAAATTTAACAGCAATCGCATTATCCAGTAGTTCAATCAAGCTTGCTTGGTTGGATAATGCAATCGATGAAACAAGTTATTCATTAGAACGCGCTACAAATAATGCTTTTACATCTGGTTTTGTAACAGAGTCTCTTCCAGCGAATACATCAACAAATACAGTGACGGGATTAAATGCGAATACGGTTTATTATTTTAGAGTAAGAGCAATCTCGACTGGATTCAATGGAACAGAAATTTTTAGTAATTATTCAAATACTGCTTTTGAAAAACCAGTCGTTTTTTATGCACTATCTAAGAGTATGGGCGATAACCATGGTTGCGCGATTATGAATGATTCAGCTAAAACCGTTCGATGTTGGGGATCAAATTCTTTAGGACAATTTGGAAATAATACTACGTCATCGTCAACGGTTCCGATTAATTCGGATTCAGGCATTTTCAACATCAATACGGCATTATATGGAAATGGCGTATATTCTTATTCGCTATTGAATTTTAGTTTAAAATATTTTGGTGGAAATAATTTACTCCCTACGAATTTTAATTTACCAACGAGTGATACCGTTCGATCTTTTTCAGCGAGTGGAACAAATATTTGTGTGATTGTAAGTTATGTTTCTGGTTCGACTTATTATGCTATAAAATGCAGCAGCGACCCTAGTGCTATTTTTAATACGATTGCAGGTACGGCCACACTCTCTACCTCAACATTGCGACCCGTTGAGGTTGCAGTAGGTAATTCACATATGTGTTTTCGAAGAGCGAACAATACAGTTTCTTGTTCGGGGTACAATAATTACGGCCAAGTTGGAAACAATAGTTTAGCAACGGTTTATAGTCCGGTATCGATTCTTCCATCGGGTGTAACCGCTTATTCAATTGTTGCGCGTGAAAATTTTAATTGCGCATTAATTTATACAAATCTTTCTGGAAAATATGGAGTCAAATGTTGGGGTGAGAATACTTATGGTGAATCAGGAGCTTCTTCAATGAATCCATCTCAAAATATTCCAAATGATATACAATCACTTGATGTTGCAACTGTAAATTCATCGCAAATAGGTGCCACAAAAATTGCACTTGGAAAACACCATGCCTGTGTTGTGCTTTCTAATAATACAGTCAAGTGCTGG
>CAZPTV010000463.1:0-2028 GCA_964589335.1 uncultured Bacteriovoracaceae bacterium | reverse complement strand
ATTCCTAAAACACGCGCAGCTTCTAAATCGACTTGATTTGTTCCAACACAAAAACAACCTGCCGTTAGTAAGTGCCTGCTTTCTTCTAAAACTTTTTTAGTCAGCTGCGTTTTACTTCGAATTCCTAGAATATCAGCATTTTTCAATGCTTTAATAAGTTCATTTTCAGAAAGTGAGTTTTTTTGTAAATCGACTTGAAAGCCTGACTTTAAAAATAAATCTCTTGCTATGGGGTTTATATTTTCTAATAAAAGTACACGGAGTGGCTTATTCATTATTACATTATCCCTGATTCTTTTTTGGATTTGAATCAAATCTATATTGTTGGAAATTTCTTCCTTGTAGATTTTTGATTTTTGGATATTCAAACAAATTTAACAACGCTAAAGCTTGGTGATTGCTGCCCAATTTTCGCTGTGCTAACGTAAATGCTCACTATGATTCAAGACTTAGCACGTAAAATATTTGGTACTCAAAACGAACGAGAACTTCAGGCGATAGAACCCATTCGTCAAAAAATTAATTCACTTGAGCCTGCAATGAAAGCACTCTCAAATGACCAGTTAAAAGCCAAAACGGCAGAGTTCAAAGAAAGAATTTCAAAAGGTGAATCTTTAGATTCAATTCATGCGGAAGCATTTGCGGTTACGCGCGAAGCTGCTTGGCGAGTCATTGGTCAAAGGCACTACGATGTACAGCTTATCGGTGGAAGTATTTTGCACAAAGGTAGAATTGCAGAAATGCGAACAGGTGAAGGAAAAACCTTAGTCGCAACATTGCCGAGTTATTTAAATGCACTTTCCGGTAAAGGGGTTCATGTCGTCACTGTTAACGACTACTTAGCACGAAGAGATTCTGAATGGATGGGGCGCATACACAACTTTCTAGGTTTGAATGTTGGAGTTGTCGTTCACGGTATCAGTGATTTTGAACGCAAAAAAAATTATCAATGCGATATCACTTACGGTACTAATTCTGAATTTGGATTTGATTATCTTCGAGACAACATGAAGTTTTCACTCGATGAATACGTTCAAAGAGAATTGAATTTTGCAATCGTAGATGAAGTGGACTCTATTTTTATCGACGAAGCACGAACCCCGCTTATCATTAGCGGACCAACAGACGATACGACTGATAAATATTATACAATTGATCGCATTATTCCCAAGTTAGATGCAAAAACAGATTTTACAATCGAGGAAAAATCTAAATCGGTAGCACTGACTGACGAAGGGGTTGAAAAAGTTCAAAGATTTTTAAACATACAAAATTTATACGACACACAACATATAGAAATTGTTCATCATGTAAATCAAGCTCTCAAAGCACATGTAATTTTTAAACGCGACGTTGATTATGTCGTACGCGATGGCGAGGTCATGATTGTTGATGAGTTTACGGGTCGTTTAATGCCTGGACGACGCTGGAGCGATGGTCTCCATCAAGCGGTCGAAGCAAAAGAAGGCGTCAACATCGAAAATGAAAATCAAACTTTAGCGACCATCACATATCAAAATTATTTTAGAATGTACTCTAAGCTTTCAGGGATGACAGGTACTGCAGATACTGAAGCTGCTGAATTTAAGAAAATTTATAATCTTGATGTGGTTGTCATTCCAACGAACCGTCCGATGGTAAGAATTGATCAGCCTGATGTAATTTATAAATCCGTACAATCTAAATACCGTGCGATTGTCTCAAAAATTAAAGACCTACATGCAAAGGGGCAACCCGTACTTGTGGGTACTGTATCCATCGAGAAATCAGAACTTTTATCTGAATTGTTAAAAAAAGATCGCGTTCCTCATAATGTTTTAAATGCAAAACAACACGAAAGAGAAGCTGAGATTGTCGCTCAAGCAGGTCGCAAGAAAACTGTTACAATCTCTACGAATATGGCAGGCCGAGGGACTGATATTTTACTTGGCGGAAATGCTGAATTCATGGCGAAACAAAAACATGACCCCGAAACAGAGCCTGAAGAATATAAAAAAGCTCTAGAAATTTTTAAAAAGCAATGTGAAG
>CAZPTV010000462.1:0-2028 GCA_964589335.1 uncultured Bacteriovoracaceae bacterium | reverse complement strand
AAAAAGATAATGCCTCAAAAGCATCGAATGATTTATCTCAATCCGGACAAGGGCAACAACCAACACCCGAAAGACTTTTTACACGCGATGGAAACGAAATCGTTAAAGACGATATGGTTGTAAATGAAAATGACGAATCACTCTTAGATCCTTATATTGATCCATTTGTTCCTCTTGAACCTACAATCAATGCGACCTCGTTTGAGTTTGCTTCGATGTTAAATCAAGATAACGACGGTACTCCCAAAAGATTTAATGCTTTGGGCATTCGATATTCTTATAATTTCAGCAGATATTTAGCGTTTTCAAGAAAAGACTTACAAGACTTGCTTGCTTTTGAAGTCGGTGCTTTTTATTACACAATTGCAGGTTATCAGTCTACAGGTGACTCCGTTGGCGTTCTGCCATTATCATTTAATTTAAGATACACACTACTCGTGGGCGAGCATTTTTCTCCATTTACTTATTTAGGAATATTAAGAAACAACGTGACCTCAGGTACACTTGGCGTAAACACATCCCGATTAAACAATACAAATCTTGCTTTTGGAGTTGGCGCTTTCATGAGAATTGGACCACAATGGGCTTTACGTTTTGATTATGGACTAGATATGTTAGGCGCAGGGATTATGCTAAAATTCTAATATGAAAAACATTATTATCATTTCATTTATTTTATTTTGTTTAAATGGCTGTGGAGTTAAAGCAGCGCCACAGCCTCCATACTCTGCCGAGCAAGCCGCTGCTGTTGAGGCTCAAGAAAAAGCAAATATTGAACGCCGAAAAACGCAACTAGCGGCGATTGAAGAACGAAAGAAAAAAATTCAAGAAGAAGAGGAAGCGGAGCGCGCTGAAGCACTTAAAAAGCAGGAAAAATCCGGGCAATAAAATTTATGTTAGGATTTCATTATAAAAATAAAACCCTCTTTTGTGAGAGTGTTAATCTAGAAAAAATTGTCAGTAAATTTGGCACACCATTGTACATCTACAATGAATTGCATATTTCAGAGAACGTACTTAAGTTAAAAAAACATTTACCTAAAAATTGCGATATCTATTTTGCAGTCAAGTCAAACAGCAATATTCATATTTTAAAACTTCTAAAAAAACTTGGAACTGGCGTTGATATTGTAAGCGGCGGCGAGCTCTTTCGAGCAAAAAAATCTGGTTTCAATGGAAATCAAGTCGTGTTTTCAGGAGTTGGAAAAACCACTGAAGAAATCACCGAGGCAATTCGTTTTAATATAAAATCTTTTAACATTGAATCCATTCCTGAATTAGAGTTAATCAATGAACTTGCACATCAATACAAAAAAAAGGCAAATGTTCTTTTACGAGTAAATCCCAATATTTCAGCAAAAACACATCCACATATTTCTACTGGTCTAAGACAAAATAAATTTGGACTTCTAAATGAAGAATTAAAAGAAATACTTGCGCGAAAAGATACTTTCAAAAATATTATTTTTGAGGGATTAAGCTGTCATATTGGAAGTCAGATACAAAGTCTTCGTCCATTAAAAGATGCCTTTATTTATCTTAAAAATCTTGCACACACGATGCCCTTCAAGGTCAATACCCTTGATTTAGGGGGAGGTCTTGGCATTTCATACGACGGGACAACTGCTGTGTCATTAATAGAATATTCAAAATTAATTTCAAAAATTTTTAAAAACGAACCCTATCGAATTTGTATTGAACCAGGACGCTCAATCGTAGGGGCAGCAGGCGTTCTAGCAACACAATGTCTTTTTATTAAAAAACGTAAAAATAAAAACATTCTAGTCGTAGATGCTGGCATGAACGATTTAATTCGACCAGCACTTTACAATGCTTATCACGAATGCATTCCATTAACTCTACACACAGAATCCATTCTGAAAACAGACATTGTTGGCCCAGTATGTGAAAGTTCAGATGTTTTCACGACTTCTAAAAGCTTATCTTTTGATGCAAATTCAAAATATTTAGTTTTTTTAAACGCAGGAGCTTATGGCATGAGTATGTCTAGCCAATACAACTCCAGAC
>CAZPTV010000461.1:0-2034 GCA_964589335.1 uncultured Bacteriovoracaceae bacterium | reverse complement strand
CATCGGGAAATTTTACGTACGCTAATAAATCAGTTGCTTGGCATGGGTTGTGACAGCGAACTTGAAATATTGCTCCATCTGGTCCAAGAAAGAAAAATCTGCCACCATTTTTTTCTGTCCATGGAATTCCAAATAGGTGAGTTCCATTATCATAATACAAATGAAATAATTCCCGCGCATCTGTATGAGTGAGACCCGCTTCAAAACGAATCCAATAAAATAACGACATTGCTTTTGGTTTATATTTTTCTACGGAGTTTTTAGAAACACGATCAAAAAGTCCTTGGAGCTCAACGTAACTGAAATTTCGTGGACGTTTTCCATGCAGTTCAAGTTCCATCATATGTGTTTTATTATTACGAAAATATATTTTTGAAAGTAATTTTTGGGGTAATCCTTTTTCATACGGAATAATGATATCTCTATCTTTAAGCCAATCAATGGGAATGAAAGTAGAGTAGTCCCAAAAAAAGACAGGCATAGATGATTCATTCCTAATTGTATTTTGTGAAAACCTCTGTATTTCGATTTTTTTAGGTATGGAGAGTTCGTCTGCTGCTTGAAATGGTATGTATACTACTGTTAAAAATGTTAAACCTGTTAATAAATATGCTCTTATTTTTTCAATTTGATTTCTAAAGCCATAAAATTGTAATTGGTTAGATTCTTTTTTAATATTAAATAGAATGAGATCAATTTTTTAATGATATTTTCTAAGAATAAATACAACCAATGTGATCCAAACTGAGATTAATATTGATTGCAATACAGATAATCCACTAAAAATCCAATGAAAACCAAATACCCTTTGCGGTAAAAGAAATAAAAACAGATAAAGTGAAATATAAAAGAGTATCCGAATTGACTTTAACAGATTTGAAAGTGGTTCTTTGGTAACACCAGAACCTATAATTTTTGTTGATCCCCAATTGTTTGTCATGGAACGTTACATTGACTCGTTTCAATAATTGATTAGACTATACTTATATATTCCTTTGGCTTGTGTTATTTTGCAAGCTAGAGCTTAGAAAAATAATATTGGGAGTTTTGCAACGCATGGAATTTGTTTCTTTCTTAGGAATTTGTTTTGGGATTGCAGCTGTATTTGGTGGCGCTGTCTTAGAAGGGTTACATTTATCCGCAATTCTGCAACTCACTGCTGGCGTAATCGTACTAGGTGGAACTTTAGGTGCAACTTTACTTTCTTTTCCACAACAAGATGTGCGACGAGCAATCAGTTTAATTCAATTAGTCTTTAAAAAAGTAAAAGATGATCCTCGCGAGATCATCGATGAAATTGTAGAAATTGCAAATATTTCTAGACGTGAAGGAGTTCTCGCAATTGAATCTATACGTGATCAAATTAAAAATGAACTATTCAAAAAATATATAAAATTTGTCATCGATGGTTTTGAATTGCAAACGGTTCGTGAAATCATGGAAACTGAAATATCCCAACAACAAGAGGCAGAAGAAAATGCTGCACGAGTTTGGGAAGGCGCGGGAGGCTATGCCCCTACGATCGGAATCATCGGTGCTGTACTTGGACTGATTCACGTAATGAAAGGATTAAAAGACCCAGGAAAAGATATTGGATCTGGAATAGCCGTAGCCTTTGTTGCCACTGTGTATGGTGTTGCTAGTGCAAACTTAATTTTTATTCCATTTGGTACAAAAATTAAAAGAAAAGCTCAAATGAATGCATTTTTAAAAGAAGTAGTCATGATGGGAGTTATTGGTATTCAAGAAGGACTCAATCCGATTTTCTTAAAAGAAAAAATGGAAATCTATGTCACCGATAAGTCTCCTTCTATAAAAAAGAAAAAAGGTAAGAAGTAATGCGTAAAAAAAAACCACATGAAAATGTACAACATGATCGTTGGTTAATTTCTTACGCAGATTTTATAACATTGTTGTTTGCACTCTTTGTTGTTTTATATGCATCTTCCAAAACAGACGTAGAAAAACTTAAAAAAGTTGCTGAGAGCATTGATAATGCGTTCGCTAAAAAACCTTCTGATGGTACACAAAAAG